>JAEWJH010000024.1 GCA_023386635.1 Pseudomonadota bacterium | reverse complement strand
GCGCTCCGTAACTGCGGCTTGTTGACGTGCCTCCGGCCGATCGCGGGTCGTAGTGCCCGTGTATGGTCCACCGCAGGGGTCCGGGAGCGACGGGTGCGAACCGCCGCCCGCAGAAAGCCGCATCGTCCCGGGCTGAATCTCCGGCCCGCGACCCCGCCACGCCTTCCGGCGTGGCAGGCTGCTCATCATCAAGACGCCTCTAGATGACGCCCCTCGCGAGCAGGACGGACATAGGATTATAGGCATATAGGAAGAAAGTCAAGGGGCAGACTGAGCCCGTCTCTCTCCACCGTCATGCCCGCATTTATTGCGGGCATCCACGCCTTATCGTCGTTCGGCAAGCGAAGACGTGGATAGCGAGAGCCATCATCGACAGACGGTGTCTGTCACGACAGCGCGAGGCGGTTACGTCAGCGGAAAGAGGCGGTGGCGGAAACGGTGGCGACCGGACGGGTCGCGGCTTCGGCAATCGCGGACGCCAGATTGCTGGCGAAGCAGCCGTAGCTCCAGTCGTTCATGTGCAGGCCGTCGGCCGAGACGAACGTCTCGAACGGAATCTTGTCGTCCGCCTGCCAGCGCTGCATCAGCGCAAAGCGCTGGAACAGATCGACATTCTCTTTCTTCGCAGCGGCGGCGATCATCGCCACCATCCGCGGCGCATCGGCCTTGGCGATGACCTTCGGCGCGAATTGCGGATCGATCAGCACCACGTCGGCGCCGAGCGCCTTCATACGGGCGATGCCGTCATGGATCAGCGTGTCCTGCGTGGCGAGCGGCTGATCGCGCAGCACCGCGTTGGTGCCGACCTGCCACAGCACGAGATCCGGACGCTCCGACGCGACGCTTTCGTCGAAACGCGCCAGCATGTCGCGCGCTTCCTCGCCGTTGACGCCCCGATTGACGACACGGATCGGATGCTTGGGGAAACGCTTGACCAGATCGGCGGCGAGCCGGTTCGGATAGCTGGCGGCCGGCGAACTCGCGCCAGCGCCCGCGGTCGACGACGAACCGAGTGCGACGATGGTGATCGGCTGGCCGGAAGCGAGCTTGGCCGAGACGCGGCTCAAGGGGTTGTTCAGGCGGGCGATGTCGGAGGCATTGCGGCAGGGCGTCGCCGTCGTCTCCGCCCTTGCGGGCGGCGATGCAACAAACCCCTCGGCCGTCAGCAGCAGCGCCGCGACGGCGGCAATCCAGTTCAGGCTACGCCGCAAGATTTCAATCCCGCTCTCATTTGACGTCGATCGGCGGCGTAGCGCCACCGGGTTGAGCCGCCCCAATGATCAGGTCGGCCAACAGCCACCCGATACAATCGTGGACGCGTTCGGCCGTGTCCATCTTTTTCGTGTCGCTATAAAGATCGAAGGTGCCCAGCTCATTCCACGTTTTCATGACGTGAAATCTGTCGAATAGCGGGATTTCGTACTGGAGCGCCACCCAACGCATTGATTCTGCATAGTTTCCGAGCGCGATCATGGATTCGGTGCGGGGGCTGTATTGCATGTTCATCAGCACGACATCGCTGCCCTGCGCCTTGGCGGCCTCCACCCCCGTGGTCAGGGCGACGCTGTATTCGTCCGGACTGGCGATCCGGACCGCATCGACGGTGCCGGTCTGCCAGACCAGCAGGGTCGGCTTCTGCTCGGCGAGGGAGGCCTTGAGCGACGGCAGCATGTCCCGCGCCGTGCGGCCGGACTTCACGTCGGTCCTGACCTTGACCGTGACCCCCGGCAGCTTCTGCGACAGCGCATTTTGCAGCCGCGCGGGATAGGAGCGCGACGCGCCGTTCTGGCCCGGAAGCTGCGACGAGCCCGACCCGGCGACCAGAATGGTCAGGTTCTTCGCCACGATGGCCTTCTCGACCATCGGCAGCGGGAACGAGTTTTCCAGCTGGGATTCGGCCACGCGACAGTTGGCCGGCGTTTCCGCCAGCGCCAGCCCGCCGCTTATCGCGACGAACAGGACTGCGATCAGCGCCCTCATCCTCCGCCCCCAGCAAGATCAGCCTGCGCGAGTGGCGAGCGCGGCCCCGATCCCTTCCGATCGATTTTCTTATACCACGCCAGCACCTCGGCCACTGCAACCATGATCACCACGCCGATTGCGCTGCACAATATCTGCGCCGGCACGCGGCTGGAGATTTCGGTCAGCACGAAATGCGCGGCGAACGACAGGAAGACGCCGAAACAGAAGATTTCCAGCGAATGCTGCCCGCAGACGATCGCCGGGCGAAACACCCAGGACTTGATGCCCTGCCAGTGGCGCGGCACCAGGTTCACGATGATCACCGCCAGCGCGAGGAAGTGCAGCAGCCGCAGCACGTCGAGATTGGTCTTGTCGATCGGATAGATCACCTCGGCGACGACGCGCGGAACCAGGAAGGCGAGCCGCGGCATATACCAGGTCATCACCACGCCGAGACACAGCAGCAGATAGATCGCCGCCAGTGTCACCGTGACGCGCGAGGTGACGAAGCGCGACAGGCGCTCCGCGCCGCCGAGCGCGAACCACGCGCCGAGCACGAAGATCAGCTGCCACGCCAGCGGATTGAACGCCCAGTGCCCGTCCGGATAAGCGGGGAAATTCCAGCCCAGTTTCCACATCAGCGCATACAGAACGCCGGATGCGATCAAGGCGAGCGAGGCGTTGCGGATGAGCAGCCACAGCACCGGCGGGAAAAAGCCGAGCAGGACGATATAGAGCGGCAGCACGTCCATGTTGACGGGTTTGAACTTGAGCAGCAGCGCCTGCATGATCGTCACGTCGGGCTGCTTGAGGAAATCGAGAATTCCCATCTCTTCGCCGTAGAGCGGGTTATCGAAGCTCTGCGCGATATAGGAAATCTCGGCGAGATAGATCGCGAACAGGAAAATGTGCGCCACATAGATCTGCCAGGTGCGCTTGAGCACCCGCGCCGTCGCCACCACGAAGCCGCGCTCGCGCATCGCCCGGCCGTACACGAAGGCGGCCGTGTAGCCGGAGATGAAGACGAAAATCTCGGTCGCGTCGCTGAAGCCGTAATTGCGCAGCGTCACCCAGTTGACGATATTCGACGGAATATGGTCGAGAAAAATCAGCCACAGCGCGATGCCACGGAACAGGTCCAGCCGCAGGTCGCGCTCTGCCGCCAGATGGGGCGCTGTGATCCGGGCTTCCTTCATCGGCGGATTCGGTGATACATCGGGCACAGAGCACTATCATGTACCGCGCCGTTACCCGCAATATCGAGGTCACCGTCACCCCCCGCTACCTCGCGGACCGATCGTCGCCGGGCGAAAATTATTTCTTCTGGGCCTATACGATCGACATCGCCAATCGCGGCGAGGAAACCGTGCAGCTCAAGACCCGGCACTGGCGCATCACCGATGCCAACGGCAAGTTGCAGGAGGTGCGGGGCGCCGGCGTGGTCGGCGAGGAACCGGTGCTCGAACCCGGCAAGTCGTTCGAATATACCAGCGGCGTGCCGCTGACGACGCCGTCCGGCTTCATGGCCGGGAGCTACGGCATGATCACCGATGCGGGCGAGCCGTTCGACATCGAGATTCCCGCGTTCTCGCTCGACAGCAATCTGGTCAAGCGCTCGCTCAATTAGCCGGCAGACACGCGGCAAGCCGCGACAGCGCCTGCTGCGGCACGATGCCCAGCACCGCGCCCGGCGCCGCGAAATCCTGCAAGGCCGCGAGCCGCGCATCCGGCAGCGCGACGCAGCCGCCGGTTCCGGCTTTTCCTGGCACGCGCAGATGGATGAAGATGCAGGAGCCGGCGCGGGCGCGGCGATCGGTCGGATAATCGACGAACAGGCCGCGGCGATATTCCGGCACACGCCACATATTCTCGCCGCTCACCGCATTCCCCACCGCGCTGCGCGTGGTGATGCGGTTGTACTGCGCCGATGCCGGATCGTCGACGCAGGTCATGCCCTCGGCGATGCGGGTATAGCCGGGACGAGGATCGGCGCCGAAGCCGAACGCGCCGCCGATGCGGTAGAAGCCGGCGGGCGCGCGCTTGTCGCCTTCGGTTTTCACCGGCTCGCCATGCCGCGCCAGCGTGCGGAAAAACAGCGACCACGCCATGCCGGTCTTGCCGATCAGCGCCGGCTCCGCCGAAGCGACGGCGCGCCACGGCGCGCCGGGCGCGGCGCGCTCATAAAGCCGCAGGGTCGCCTGCGACGTGGTCATGTCCGTCGCCGTCACCAGCGCGAGACGGCGCGCCGAGGCGAGCGGCTCGGGGCAGCTTTGCGCGGCCGCCGGTGCGATCGCCGCCAGCGTCAACATTGCGACGATGGCGGTGCGCGCGATCACCCGGGATTGGCTCCGACATTGGCGCCGACTTCGGCCGGCTGGAACAGATAGTCGGTGCTGCAGAATTCGCAGGTCACCTTGATCCGTCCGTCCTCGACCATGTGGTCGCGGTCGTCCTGCGGGAAGCTTTTCAGCATCGTCTCGACCGCGTCGCGCGAGCACGAGCACTTCGCATCGACCGCCTGCTGGTCGAACACGCGCACGCCGCGCTCGTTGAACAGCCGGAACGCGAGCCGCTCGCTCGACAGATCGGGGTCGATCAGTTCGAGATCCTCGACGGTGTCGACCAGCGCGCGGCCTTCGATCCACGCTTCATCCTCGGCCGCCACATGCGCGGTCGCGCCCTCGGGCAGATCGCCCGGATCGAGATCCTGATGCGCGCGCTCGGACGCCTTGGGCAGGAATTGCAGCATGATGCCGCCGGCGCGCCAGCGATGGGTCGCGCCGCCCTCGCCCGCGCGCAATTCCTCGGCGACCGCAAGGCGGACGCGCGTCGGGATCTGCTCGGAGCGCAGGAAGTATTCATGCGCCGCCGCTTCGAGACCGGCGCCGGTGAGTTGCACGAGGCCCTGATAGCGGTTGGTGTTGGCGCCCTGGTCGACGGTCATCGCCAGATGCCCCTCGCCCATCATGTCACCGGGACTGGTCTTGCCGTCCTTGATCGCCTGCTCGACGCGCGCATGGTCGAACCGCGCGCAGGCGCGGACATGCCCCGGCGTCGTGTAATCGACGACGAGCATGCTGACCGGCCCGTCCGAGCGGGTCTGCAGGATGAAGCGGCCATCGAATTTCAAGGCGGAGCCGAGCATGACGGCGAGCACGATGGCTTCCGCCGTCAGCTTCGCCACCGGCAGCGGATAATCGTGTTTTTCCAGAATGGCATCGACCGCCGGCCCGAGCCGGACGATGCGGCCGCGCACGTCGAGCGCCGACACCTCGAACGGCAGCACGATGTCGTCGACGGACTGCGCCGCCGGAGCGCGGGTCGGGATGGCGGAGGTTGCGGGGGTTTTCGCGGAGGTCATGGGGGTGGAGACTTTCATGGCCCCTTATGTAGAGCGGCACATCGCAAATGCGAGGCCCGGCGGGCCTGCCCCGCTTGCCTCTCAGAACCGCTCAGAAATCCAGTTCTCAAAAACCCAATTCTCAGAAACCCAATTCTCAGAAACCCAATCTCAGAAACCTTTGGCGTGCAGGCACCAGCCGAGGATGCCCTTCTGCGCATGCAGCCGGTTTTCCGCCTCGTCGAACACCACCGACTGCGGCCCGTCGATCACCTCGTCGGTGACCTCCTCGCCGCGATGCGCCGGCAGACAGTGCATGAACAGCGCGTCCGGCCTGGCTTTGGCCATGAGTTGCGCGTTGACCTGATACTGTTGCAGCAGATTGTGCCGGAGCGAAGCGGCCTCGCGGTCGCCCATGGACACCCAGGTGTCGGTGACGACGCAGTCGGCGTTCTTCACAGCGGCCTCGGGATCGCGACCGACCTCGACATTGACGCCGGAGGTCTTGATCCAGTCCATCAGCCATTTCTTCGGCTTGAGTTCCGGCGGCGTCGCGACGCGCAGATTGAAATCGAACTGCTTGGCCGCATGCACCCAAGAAGCCAGCACGTTGTTGGCGTCGCCGGTCCAGGCGATCGTCTTGCCGCGGATCGGGCCGCGATGTTCCTCGAAGGTCATTACATCCGCCATCACCTGGCAGGGATGCGAGCGGCGCGTCAGCCCGTTGATCACCGGCACGGTGGCGTGCCGCGCCAGTTCCTCCAGCGCGTTCGGATCGAGGATGCGGATCATGATGACGTCGACATAGCGCGAGAGCACCCGCGCGGTGTCCGCCAGCGTCTCGCCGCGGCCGAGCTGCATCTCCTGCCCGGTCAGCAGCATCGCTTCGCCGCCGAGCTGGCGCATGCCGACATCGAACGAGACGCGGGTACGTGTCGAGGGCTTGTCGAAGATCATCGCCAGCGTCTTGCCGGCCACCAGCGGCGCGACGACGCCGCCCGCTTTGTGCGTCGCCTTGAAGGTCGCCTTCATGGCGCGGCTGGCATCGATAATCTTGCGCAGTTCGTCCTTGGAGATCTCGTCGAGATCGAGGAAGTGCCGGGGCGGGGATGCGGTCATGATGCAGCGGCCTCCGACTTCGCGGCTTTGGCGAGCCGCGCGCAGGCCCGCTCTATCCGCGCCACCGCTTCGCCGATATCGGCCTCGGTGACGGTGAGGGGCGGCAACAGCCGCACGACATTGTCGCCGGCGCCGACGGTGATCATCTTCTCCGCCCGCAGTTCATCGACCAGCGACGCTGCCGGCGGCACCGCGCGCAGGCCGATCAGCAGCCCCTCGCCGCGAACTTCCGAGATCACCGAGGGGAAACGGTCGCGCAATTCCGCGAGCCGCTGCTTGAGCAGCAGGCTCATGTGCCGCACGCGGTCGATGAAGCCCGGCTCCAGCACCACGTCGAGCACGGCATTGCCGACCGTGGTCGCCAGCGGATTGCCGCCGAAGGTCGAGCCGTGTGTGCCCGCCGTCATGCCCTTCGCCGCCTCCGCGGTGGCGAGGCAGGCGCCGAGCGGAAAGCCGCCGCCGATCGCCTTGGCGATGCCCATGATGTCGGGCGTGACGCCGGTGTGTTCATAAGCGAACAGATCGCCGGTGCGGCCGATGCCGGTCTGCACCTCATCGAACACCAGCAGCAGACCATGCTTGTCGCACAGCTCGCGCAGCGCCCGCAGGAACTCCGGCGCGAACACGCGCACGCCGCCCTCGCCCTGCACCGGCTCGACCAGGATCGCGCCGGTCTCCGGCGTGATCGCGCGTTTGACCGCGTCGAGATCGCCAAACGGCACCTGGTCGAAGCCTTCGACCGGCGGGCCGAAGCCTTCGAGATATTTCTTCTGACCACCGGCGGCGATGGTCGCCAGCGTGCGCCCGTGGAACGCGCCTTCGAACGTGATGATCCGGTAGCGCTCCGGATGGCCGCTCACCGCCTGATATTTCCGCGCCATCTTGATGCAGGCTTCCATCGCCTCGGCGCCGGAATTGGTGAAGAACACCGTATCGGCGAAGCTGTGCTCGCACAGCCGGGCCGCCAGCCGCTCACCCTGCGGGATGCGGTAGAGGTTGGAGACGTGCCAGAGTTTCTGCGCCTGCTCGGTCAGCGCGGCGACCAGATGCGGATGCGCATGGCCAAGCGCATTCACCGCAACGCCGCTGGTGAAATCGAGATAACGGTCGCCATTGGTCGCGGTCAGCCACGCACCCTCTCCCCGCTCGAAAGCGAGATCGACGCGCGCATAGGTCGGCAGCACATGAGAAGCGGCCTGGGAGACCACGACAAACCTCGGAAATGTCAGCACAAAATGGAATGTGCCGCCCCGGGGCGGCACGTTTTCATATTTTACGGGGGGACACCCCCCTGGTCAACACACGGTGGCAGTGCACAAAAGTCGGGGTCGAAACGGACTCAAAAACGACTCAACTGTGGATTCCACTGCATTTAGCGCTTGGAACATGTGGACGAACCAGGGCGACTCTTGCGCGTGAGTCGCGCCATATTGTAGTTTTTTCGCTGCTAGACACGATATCTCGTAGCGAAACGATCCTAGTTCCATTTCGGGTTGCAGGCGTTGGACGCACTATGCGTCAGACGACGGGGCTGGATTCTGTCGACCGGACGCGCCGCGCCGCACAAGAGGATCACATGATGAGCTGGACCGATGAGCGGGTCGAACTTCTGAAGAAACTATGGGCCGATGGGCTCTCCGCCAGCCAGATTGCCGGCGAGTTGGGCGGCATCACCCGCAACGCTGTGATCGGCAAGGTTCACCGCCTTGGCCTGTCGGGCCGCGCCAAGAGCCCGTCCTCCTCCGCCCCGCGGCCGCGAAAGGCCCGCCCCGCCTCGCACATGGTGCGGGTGTCGCGGCCGGCCGTGCGCGGCAACACCGCCCTTGCCTACGATTACGAAGCCGAGGCCGAGCCGGAACTGATCGAGGCCGTCATTCCGCTGGAGCAGCGCCGCACCCTGGTGCAGCTCACGGACGCCACCTGCCGCTGGCCGGTCGGCGATCCGGGCAGCACCGATTTCTTCTTCTGCGGCGGCCAGACCAAGGAAGACGGGGTTTACTGCACGCACCATTCGCGCGTGGCCTACCAGCCCGCCGCCGACCGCCGTCGCGACCGCCGGCCGTTCCGCTGACAGCCGGTCTTTCCGGACGCCGCGCAAGCAGCGCGGCGATCCGGAATCCAGAAACATCAAGACAATATGCGCAGCTGGATTCCGGGTTCGCGGACATTCGTCCGCGCCCCGGAATGACGCTGAAATATGCTGCAATTCCCTCCGCTGTCATTGCCGGGCGTGACCCGGCAATCCATCTATTTTCTCCCGAAAGAACACGGATGCCCGGCACACGTCCGCGCATGACGCCGGAAAGGTTGCCGGCTCAATCCTCTTTCCCGAACCGATCGTCGATGGCGTAACCGGAGCCGCGCACGGTGCGGATCGGATCGCTCTCCTTCGGGCGGTTGAGCGCCTTGCGCAGCCGGCCGACATGCACGTCGACGGTGCGCTCGTCGATATAGCTCTCGTTGCCCCAGACGCTATCGAGCAGTTGCGCGCGCGAGAACACGCGGCCGGGCCGCTCCATCAGGAATTCGAGCAGGCGATACTCCGTCGGCCCGAGATCGATCGGGCGGCTCGCGCGCGAGACGCGCTTCTTGTCGCGGTCGAGCTCGATGTCGCCCACCGCCAGCACCGAGGCGACCCGCTCCGGGCTCGCACGGCGCAGCAGCGCCTTCACCCGCGCCAGCAGTTCCGGCACCGAGAACGGCTTGACCATGTAATCGTCGGCGCCGGTCGCTAGCCCGCGCACCTTCTCGCTCTCCTCGCCGCGCGCGGTGAGCATGATGATCGGCAGCGTCTTTGTTTCCGGCCGCGCCCGCAACCGCCGGCACAGTTCGATACCGGAGAGGCCAGGCAGCATCCAGTCGAGGATGACGAGATCGGGCGTCGTCTCCTGCAGGCGTAATTGCGCGTCATCGCCGCGCGCCGCGGCGTCGACCTCGTAGCCTTCCGCCTCGAGATTGTAGCGCAGCAGCAGCGTCAGCGGCTCTTCGTCCTCGACGATCAGGATACGTGCTGCCATCGTCTCGCTACCACCGTCTCGCTACCGCCGGCTCAGGCCCGATCCTTTATGCGGTCCGGCGCGGCGTCGAGAACGCCGCCGTGATGTCGCCCTTCGGGCGCTGATCCATGATCGGAGTGCCTTCGATCATATAATGCACCGTTTCCGCGATATTGGTCGCATGGTCGCCCATCCGCTCGATGTTCTTCGCACAGAACAGCAGATGGATACAGAACGAGATATTACGCGGATCTTCCATCATATAAGTCAACAGCTCGCGGAACACGGAGGTGCAGACCGCGTCGATCTCCGCGTCGTTGCGCCAGACCTCCATTGCCTTGCCGACGTCGCGGCGGGCGAAGCTGTCGAGCGCGGCGGTGAGCTGCGCCAGCACCAATTCGGTCATGTGCTCCACGCCGCGAATGAGAGCGGGCGGCGGGAAATCGGCATTGAGCGCGATCACACGCTTGGCGATGTTCTTGGCGAGATCGCCGATCCGTTCGAGATCGTTGGCGAGCCGCAGCGCCGCGACGATCTCGCGAAGGTCGACCGCCATGGGTTGCCGCCGCGTGATGGTCAGCACCGCCTTGTCCTCGATCTGGCGCTGCAGAGAATCGATGGTGGCATCGAGCGCAGCAACGCGCTGCGCCAAATCAGTGTCGCGTCGCGCCAGCGCATCGACGGCGTCGGCGATCTCCTTTTCGGCGAGACCGCCCATCTCGGCGACAAGTCGGCCGAGTTCCTGAAGGTCGCTGTCGAAAGCCTTTGCGGTGTGCTGGTCGGTCATGATCGCTGTCCTGTCAGCCGAAGCGGCCGGTGATGTAGTCCTGCGTGCGCTTGTCGCGCGGCGTCGTGAACATGGCCGAGGTCTCGCCGAACTCGATCAGTTCGCCGAGATACATGAACGCGGTGTAGTCGGAGACCCGCGCCGCCTGCTGCATGTTGTGGGTGACGATGACGATCGTGTAGTCGTCGCGCAATTCGTCGATCAGTTCCTCGATCTTCGCGGTGGAGATCGGATCGAGCGCCGAGCACGGCTCGTCGAGCAGGATCACTTCCGGCCGCACCGCCACGGTGCGGGCGATACACAACCGCTGCTGCTGGCCGCCGGACAGCGACAGGCCGCTGGCATGGAGCTTGTCCTTGACCTCGTCCCACAGCGCCGAGCGGCGCAGCGCGCCTTCGACGCGCGCGTCGAGTTCGCCCTTGCCGAGTTTCTCATAGAGCCGCACGCCGAAGGCGATGTTCTCGTAGATCGTCATCGGGAACGGTGTCGGCTTCTGGAACACCATGCCGACGCGGGCGCGCAGCAGATTGAGATCCTGCGAGGGCGAGAGAATATCCTCGCCTTCCAGGGTCACCTCGCCGGTCGCGCGCTGGTTCGGATAGAGGTCGTACATCCGGTTGAGGACGCGCAGCAGCGTGGACTTGCCGCAGCCCGACGGGCCGATGAAGGCGGTGACGTGGTTGGCATAGAGCGGCACGCTGATCGACTTCAGCGCGCGGCTGTTGCCGTAGAAGAAATCGAGATTGCGGACGGTGATCTTCTCGCGCGGCGCGCCCTGCGCCGTGGGCGGCGGCGGGGCGCTGGCGGAGATGGTGATCGGAACGGCGGCGGACATGGTCATTGCGATTTTCCGGATGACACGAGCGAACGGGCAAGGATGCTGAGCGCGAGCACGGTGAGCGTGATGATCAGCGCGCCGGTCCAGGCCAGCCGCTGCCAGTCCGCATAGGGACTGAGCGCGAACTGGAAGATCACGACCGGCAGGCTCGCCATCGGCGCGTTGAGATTGGTGCTCCAGAACTGGTTGTTGAGCGCAGTGAACAGCAGCGGCGCGGTTTCGCCGGCGATGCGGGCGACCGCGAGCAGAACGCCGGTCACCATGCCGGCGCGAGCGGCGCGATAGGCAATGCGGCGGATCATCAGCGAGCGCGGCAGGCCGATGGAGGCCGCCGCTTCGCGCAGTCCGTTCGGCACCAGGGTCAGCATGTCCTCGGTGGTGCGTAACACCACCGGCACGACAATAACCGCCAGCGACAGCGCGCCGGCGAAGCCGGAGAAGTGACCCATGGGCGCGACGACCACTTCATAGATGAACAGGCCGATGACGATGGACGGCGCGCTCAACAGAATGTCGTTGATGAAACGCACCACCGACGACAGCTTCTCGAAGCGGCCATATTCGGCGAGGTAAGTGCCGGCGAGGATGCCGAGCGGCGCGCCGATGGCTATGGCGAGGATGGTCAGGATCAGACTGCCGAAGATCGGGTTGAGCAGGCCTCCGCTCGAGCCGGGCGGCGGCGTCATCTGTGTGAACGCATCGAGCGACAGACCGCTGAAACCGTGCAGCAGCAGTGCGAGCAGGATCAGCGCGAGCCAGGCAAGGCCGAAAATGGTCGCGCCGATGGACAGGCCCATGGCGAGGCGGTTGCGCCGGCGGCGGCTGGCGTAGAGCGAGAACATGCCC
Source organism: Pseudomonadota bacterium (assembly GCA_023386635.1). Taxonomy (GTDB): domain Bacteria; phylum Pseudomonadota; class Alphaproteobacteria; order Rhizobiales; family Xanthobacteraceae; genus Pseudolabrys. The sequence continues at coordinate 93,417 of JAEWJH010000024.1, read as the reverse complement.
TGATTCGCCGAGGTTTGAGTCATCCGTGCGTCACTCATCAGTTGCCTGCCTTGCGGTCGATCCGCATCAGCATCAGCCGCGCGCAGGCGAGCACGATGAAGGTGATGACGAACAGGATGAGACCAAGGGCAATCAAGGCGGACGTGTAGAGGTCGCCGACCGCTTCGGTGAATTCATTGGCGATGGTCGCGGAGATCGTCGTCCCGGGCGCGAGGATCGAGCCGGAGATGCGGTGCGCGTTGCCGATGACGAATGTCACCGCCATGGTCTCGCCGAGCGCGCGGCCGAGGCCGAGCATGATACCGCCGATCACGCCGAGGCGCGTATAAGGCAGCACCACATAGCGCACGACCTCCCAGGTGGTGCAACCGAGGCCGTATGCGGCCTCTTTGAGAACCAGCGGCACCGCCTCGAATACGTCGCGCGAGATCGAGGTGATGAACGGCAGCACCATGATCGCGAGGATCAGCCCCGCCGTGAGGATGCCGATGCCGTAAGGAGGACCGGCAAACAGCGTGCTGAGCACCGGGATCGGGCCGAACGCGTCAATCAGCGCCGGCTGCACCGTCTGCTGCAGGAAGGGGGCGAACACGAACAGGCCCCAGATGCCATAGATGATGCTGGGAATGCCGGCGAGCAGCTCGATGGCGATGCCGATCGGCTTTCTCAGCCACAGCGGACACAGTTCGGTGAGAAACACCGCGATCAAAAGACCGACCGGCACCGCGATCAGCATGGCGATCAGCGAGGTGACGAGCGTGCCGTAGACCGGCGCGATGGCGCCGAATTTCTCGGTGACCGGATTCCAGCTCTCGGTGACGAGGAAGCCGAAACCGAATTCCTTGAGCGCCGGCCAGGCGCCGATCATCAGCGCGACGATCACCGCGCCGAGAATGCCGAGCACTGTGAGCGCGGCGGCGCGTGTGAGCCAGAAGAACAGACGGTCGCCGAGCCGCAGCCGCCCGAGCACTTTTTGCCGATAGGCGGCGGGCGTTTCCGTCACCGGCATCCCCTGCAACGCGACTTCACTCACCCTGCTCTCCCGTCCCCGCGAAAGAACGAACGGGGCGGCAGCACACCACCCCGTTCATCCTGGTTCGCATCACTCAGTTGCCGACCGTGAACAGCGCCTTGCCGGACGCATCCTTGATCTCGGCGTTCCATGTCTTCTGCACGTCGGTGACGACGGTCGCCGGCATGGGCACATAGTCGAGGTCGTCCGCCATCGCGCCGCCCTTGGCATAGGCCCAGGCGAAGAACTTGAGCGCTTGACCGGTGGCGACAGGATCAGTCGGCTGCTTGTAGACGAGGATCCAGGTCGCGGCGGTCATCGGCCAGGAGGCCTCGCCCGGCTGGTTCGCCAGGATCACGCCGTAGCCGGGCTGCGCCTTCCAGTCGGCATTGGCAGCGGCCGCCTGGAACGAACCGGACACCGGCGAGACGGTCTTGCCCGCCTTGTTGATCATGTTGGCGTATGTCAGCTTGTTCTGCTTGGCGTAGGCATACTCGACGTAGCCGATCGCGCCCTTGGTCTGCGCGACGTTGTTGGCGACGCCTTCGTTGCCCTTGGCGCCGATGCCCGCCGGCCATTGCACGGCCGTGCTGGTGCCGACCTTCGCCTTCCAGTCGGCGCTGACGTCCGAGAGATAATAGGTGAAGTTGTAGGTGGTGCCGGACCCGTCCGAACGATGCACGATGGCGATCGCCTGATTCGGCAGCTTCAGCGTCGGGTTGAGCTTGACGATCGCGGGATCGTTCCAGGTCTTGATATCGCCGACGAAAATCTTGGCGAGCGTCGGGCCGTCGAGCACCATCTCGCCGGGCTTCACGCCGTCGAGGTTGAGCACCGGCACGATGCCGCCCATCACCATCGGAAACTGAACGAGGCCGCCGGCCTCAAGCTCCTTGCCGGACAGCGGCGCGTCGCTCGCGCCAAACGTCACGGTCTTGGCCTTGATCTGCTTGATGCCGCCGCCGGAACCGATCGACTGATAGTTCAGGCCGATGCCGGTTTCCTTTTTGTAGGCGTCGGCCCACTTGGCATAGACGGGATACGGGAAGGTCGCGCCCGCGCCGGAAATGTCGGCGGCAAGCGCCGGCGTCGCCAGCGCGGCAGCGAGGCCGGCTGCGAGCCATAAACTGGATCGTGTCATGTGCTGTCTTCCTGTTGTCATGGGAGGCCTTCTAGGCCGGTCCCATGACAGCCAGATGACAGTCTATTGCGCTGATTCCGCTTGGGTTTTCATGCCAGCCGCGGGAATCGGCAGATGGGCCGTGAAGCTCGCGCCGTTGCCCTCGATGCTGTCGATGGTCATGCGCCCGCCATGGCGATTGAGGACGTGCTTCACCAAAGCGAGACCGAGACCGGTGCCGCCCTGCGCGCGACTGGTCGTGGCATTGACGCGATAGAACCGCTCGGTGAGACGCGGCAGATGTTGCGGCGGAATGCCGGGGCCGTAGTCGCGCACGATCACCTGCGCCTCGGGATCGCCGTTCTTCGCGGCGGCGCGCCGCACGACGATGTCGACGCGCTTGCCATCGGCGCCATATTTCAGCGCGTTCTCCACCAGATTCTCGAAGGCGCGAACCAGTTCGTCGCGGTCGCCGGCGATGACGATCGGATTGTCGAGCGACAGATGGATCGCCACGCCGCGGTCGCGCGCCAGCATCTGCAGACTGTCGGCGACCTGGCGCAGGATGGCGGTCAACTCCACTTCGCCGGCCGGCCGGATATGGGCGTTGAGCTCGATGCGCGACAGCGAGAGAAGATCGTCGATCAGCCGCGCCATGCGCGCCGCCTGATCGCGCATGATGCCGAGGAATTTCTCGCGCGCCGGCGCGTCGTCCTTGGCGCGGCCCTGCAAGGTTTCGATGAATCCGAGCAGCGCGGCGAGCGGCGTGCGCAGTTCATGGCTGGCATTGGCGACGAAGTCGGCGCGCATCTGCTCGACTTGCCGCAACGGCGTGAGATCGTTGAAGGTGATCAGCAGATAGTCGGCGCGCTGGTCGGCCTGATCGGCCGGCAACGAGATCGGATTGACGAAAGCCTCGAAGAAGCGCTCGCGCGGCACCCGCTGCTCGAACTCGACGCGCTGTGACAGCCGCCCCGCCTGCGCCTGACGGATCGCCTCCACCAGCGCCGGCACGCGCAAGGCCAGCAGCACCGACTGCCCCTGCTGCAACACCGGCGCGATGTCGATCGCCGCGAGATTGAATGCGAGCACCGTGCCCGCGTGATCGAGCAGGATCGCCGGCACCGGCAGCACCGCGATCAGGTTGTCGAGCAGCGGCCCGCGCACCGATGGCGGCGAAGGTGGCCGCGGCACCGTGGTGTCGACACCGCCGAGCGCCTGCCATGCGGCTTGCCACCGCGCGCGCCAGCCTCGTCGCTTGCCTGTTGCCATGACGTCAGTGACGATCGCGCTTCTCGCGCGACAGCTCGCTCTTGAGCGGGGCATCGGCTTTGATGGCCGGCGCCCGCCTGGCCCGCAGGCCGAGCACGATCTCGCGCACGCCGAGAATACACAGCGAGAGCACGAACGGCGCGATATAATAAAGCAACCGGAACAGCAGCAGGCCGGCCACCAGTTCTTCCTTGTTGAATTGCCACAGAGCGACCAGCATCGCCGCGTCGAACACGCCGAGGCCGCCCGGCGAATGGCTGGCGAAGCCGAGCAAGGTCGCCGTGACGAAGATCACCGCCAGATCGACGAAGCCGATATGCGGATCGCCCGGCAGCAGCATGTACATCGCCAGCGCGCAGCAGCCGAGATCGACGATGCCGATGACGATCTGCAGCAGCGTCAACGGACCGCGCGGCAGCGTCACTTTCCATTCACGCCGACCGAGCGCCCGCGGACCGCTCCACACCCACGCCACATAGCAGGCCAGAATGACCAGCACGCCAATCGCCAGCAGCCGGTTGAGCCACGGCGGGAGTTGATCAATCGCGCTCGCGGCATAGGGATGGTAGGTGATGCCGAGACCGAGCACGGCGGCATTGCCGAGCCAGAACGTCAGGCCGGCGATGAAACAGATCTTGGCGACGTCGACCGCGTCGAGACCCCAGACCGAATAGACCCGATAGCGCACCGCGCCGCCGGTGAACACGCTGGCCCCGACATTGTGCCCGATCGAATAGCTGGTGAAGCCGCCGAGCGCGGCGATCCGGTACGGCACGTCATGCCGGCCGATCGTGCGCAGCGCGAACAGGTCGTAGAACGTCAGGGTGAAATAGCCGGCCGCGACGAACAGCGCCGCCAGCGCGATATGCGACCACGAGATGGCGCGGATCGCCCGCATCACGTCGTCGATATCGAGATTGTGCAGGATGCGATACAGCACCACCAGCGCGACGCCGATGATGGTCAGACTGAGCACCAGGCCGATCCGGTTCCAGCCGATCTTGTCCTGGAAGAATCGCGCCGCGGCGCGCAGCCAGCTCCGCATCCGTTCCCTCGTCCCAGACGCGGCCCCAAGCCTCTGGGCCTAAGCCTCTGGCCCTAAAGCCTATCCGCGCCGGCTCCGTCCCTAGCAGAATCCCATGCGCGGCGCGAGCGGGCGCACCGCACCGGATGTTGTAAAAAAGCACAAAAAGAAGCCGCCGCGACGGCGGGTCGCGGCGGCTCATGATCAAACGTGGGACTATGGTTATTTTCGCGGCGGAATCTGGATCAATTCGGCGAGCTGTTCCTTGGTCAGCTCCTTCGCGGTGAATTTCAGCTCCACCGCATCCTTCACGATCCGATCGAGGCCGACGATCTTGTCCGGATTGATGGCGTCACCGGGGAAGAAGTCGTCGCGGGTCCGCTTCGCCTTGGCCTCGGTGATCTTCAGCCACTCCGAATAGATCTTCAGGGCTTCGGGGTTGTGGTACATGAAGTCCACCGTCTCCCGATACGCCTTCATATAGCGGTCGATCACGTCCTTGCGGTCCTTGAGGACGCTGGCCGTGGTGATGTTCAGACGCACCGTCTGGCCGGAAAACGCCTTGGTATCGTTGCCGGTGACGATCCGGCGGATCTGCTTCTGGTCGAGCTGGTCAAGGCCAAACGGCGGCGCAGCCCAGCCAACGTCGATCTGGCCGGACATCACCTGCGTCAATGTGCCGGGCGGGCCGCCGGTCGCGGTCAGCTTCGGCGTGATGCCGTTTTCCTTGACCAGGGCGGTGACGACGCCGTGGGTCGACGAACCGTTGGTCGAATAGGCCACCGTCTTGCCGCTGAAATCCTTGACGGTCTTGATTGGCGAATCCGCCTTCACATACCAGTAGAGATCGCCGGCACCGGTGGTTTCGGCACCGATGATGCGTACCGGCGCGCCTTTCGAGAACGCACCGAGCACGCCCATGACGCCCGCAGCGACGCCGATGTCGACGCTGCCGGAAATCACCGCCTGCTGGGTTTCCCCGGCGCCCTGCGTATAGACGATCTCCAGCACGAGGCCGTGCTTCTTGAAGATGCCGGCGCGCTGGCCGATTTCGGACACCGACGTGTCCCAGTTGCCGCGCTGGCCGACGGCCAGCTTCAGCGTGTCTTCCGCACTGGCGGTGCCTACCGCCAGCATGATGCCGGCCGCAGCCAGCGCTCCGCTCATCCAGAATGTCTTCATTCGCATCCTCCCTGTTGTATTTTTCCGCCCCGTTCGACGGCTTTTATAGCAAGCCTGTTATCGTGCGTCGTTTCTTCTTGAGGTCTCCTTCAGGCGACCCGATCCTGCTGCTCGGACGACGGCGAGGCCACGGTCCGTCCCGCCTTCTGCCACGGCGCGCCTTTCGGCAGCATGCCCTCGAACGACGCGATCTGCGCGTGGGGAATATGCGGATCGGTGCGGCCGAGCACCTCGCCGCGCTCGGCGAAAGCGCGCGCGGCATCGACCATCAGCCGGCGGAATTCAACCACCGCGAGATCGCTGGCGCCCAGGCGCTCGCGCGTACGGTCGGCAATCGGACCCATGGTTTCCCACATGGCGATGTCCTGGTTCGGAATGCCGCGGATGCCGGTGAAATCACCGAGCTTCATCGCGCTGCGGTCCTGCTTGTAGTCGTTGTCCCGCGTGCGGAAGCTGCGGAATTCGTGATCGACGTCAATGCCGGGCTGCGCGACGTTGAACTTGCGCCACGCCTCCTGATCGATATTGCCCTTCTCGCGCCAGGCGATGAAATGGAACGCGGTGTGGGTGTCGTCGGTCGGCGCCAGCACCGTCGTCACATTATATTGGTTGTTCGGCGGGATCAGCGCGGTGAACGGCGCGATATAGACGGTCTTGCGCACATAGTCCTGCTGCGCGGCGTTCAGGATCGGCCGGCGGATCGCCGCATAATGGAAGCCGAAGCTGGTACGCTCCACTTGCATGCGCGGCGCCTTGTCGGTCGACGGGCGCAGCCAGTGCGTCTCCACCGCCTTGGCGGCATCGACACGCGCCGGCCGCATGTCGGACGAATGCAGGCTTGACGAATGCGCCGAGTCGATCTGCCCTTCGAGGATCTGCGCCCAGTTGCAATTGACATGGATCTTGGCGATCGCGACCTCGCAATCCGCGGTCGGCGCGAAGGCCGGCGGCTCGAACGCCGGCATGGTCTCGCGCGGGCCCATATAGGTCCACACGAAGCCGCCCCATTCGTGCGTGGGGTAGGCCTTGGTCTTCACCTTCTCGGCGAAGCCGCTCTCCGGCGGCTCCGACGCCATCTCGACGACATTGCCGTCCACGTCCATCTTCCAGCCGTGATAGAGGCAGCGCAGGCCGCATTCCTCGTTGCGCGCATAAGCCAGCGAGACGCGGCGGTGCGGGCAATATTCGTCGAGCACGCCGAGCTTGCCTTCGCTGTCGCGGAAGACGATCAGGTCTTCCCCCAGCAGGCGCGTGCGCACCGGCTTGCCGTCCGCTTCGGCCACCTCTTCGGACAGACACGCGGGAATCCAGTGACGGCGCATGAGTTGCCCCATCGGCGCGTCGCCCTCGACGCGGCACAACAGATCGTTCTCTTCGCGTGTCAGCATGGCCTCGCTCCCTCGACGCCCGCTGTGACACGGGTCGCCAAAAATCATTAGTCGTCCAAAAATCATTAGTCGTCTAAGTATTTTTCAGTTTATAAGAGGTCCAGCACGGCTGTCGAGGTTTAAATCCGCGGCCGCCCCTGTGGCGTCGGCGTTGTGCGCCGCACTCTCGGCGGCGCTCCTTGCCTGATTTTTGGACGATCCCGGATCGATGACCGCGACCAAACCGACATTGGCTCTCAATCTGGTGCAACGCGACGAGATCGCCGCGAACATCCATCGCTTCCTGTTCGAATCCGCCACTGGCGAGGCCTTGCCGCCGTTCACCGCCGGCGCGCATATCACCTTGCAGGTTCCGAACGGTGCGCTGCGGAAATATGCGCTGTGCGGCGATCCGGCGGAGGGCGCGCATTACGAGATCATCGTGCGGCGCGAGGACGCGGGCAGCGGCGGCACCGCGAGCCTGCTCGATCAGGCGCGCGCCGGAACAACCTTCGCCGCCGTGCCGCCGGTCAACGATTTCGAGCTGCCGCGCAATGCGCAGAACCTGATCCTGATCGCCGGCGGTATCGGCATCGCGCCGATCATGGCGATGGTGCGCCAGCTTGCCGCCGAACCAGAAAAATCCTTCAAGCTCTTCTATCTGACACGCACGCGGGACCTGACCGCGTTCCGCGACGAGCTCGCCGCGCCGGAATTGAAGGGCAAGGTCGTCATCCATCACGACGGCGGCAGTCCGGACAAATATTTCGATTTCTGGCCGGTGCTGGAAACGCGCAAGGATCGCGCGCACATCTATTGCTGCGGGCCGCGTGACATGATGGAAGCCGTGCGTGACATGAGCGGCCACTGGCCGCACACTGCCGTGCACTTCATGTCGTTCGTCGACGCCACCGCCGCGAAGGCTGACGACAAGCCGTTCACCGTGAAGCTCGCCAAATCCGGCGACGTGGTCGAAGTGCCGGTCGGCACCACCATCCTCGAAGCGCTGCGTGCCGCCGGCCACGAGGCGCCGAGTTCGTGCGAGAGCGGCACCTGCGGCACCTGCCGCACCAAGCTCATCGAGGGCGAAGCCGATCATCGCGACCTGGTGCTGACCGACGACGAGCGCGCGTCGAACATCATGATCTGCGTGTCGCGCGCAAAATCGCCGCAACTCGTCATCGACCGGTGACGACCATGACCGCCCCCGCCGATCGCCCGATCCGCCTCGGTGTCGCCGGCCTCGGCCGCGCCTTCACGCTGATGCTGCCGACACTTGTCGCCGACAAGCGCATCCATCTGGCCGCCGCCACGGACTCCCGTCCCGAGGCGCGCGCGCGTTTCACGGCGGATTTCAGCGCGCCGGTCTACGACAGCGTCGAGGCGCTGTGCGCGGATCCCGATCTCGATGCGATCTATGTGGCGACGCCGCACCAGCTCCACGCCGCGCATGTCCGCGCCGCCGCAGACCACGGCAAGCATGTGCTGGTCGAGAAGCCGATGGCCGTGAGCATCGCCGACTGTACGGCGATGATCGACGCCGCGCGCCGCAACAACGTGCATATCGTCGTCGGGCATAGCCACAGCTTCAACGCGCCGGTGCTGCGGGCGCGCGCGCTGATCGCCGGCGGCACGCTGGGCGCGGTGCGGATGATGACCGCGCTCAACTACACCGATTACATGTATCGCCCGCGCCGTCCGGAGGAGATGGACACCGCGCAAGGCGGCGGCGTGGTGTTCAGCCAGGGCGCGCATCAGATCGACATCGTCCGCCTGCTCGGCGGCGGCATGCTGGAAAGCGTGCGCGCCGCGACCGGCTCGTGGGATCCGGCGCGGCCGACCGAAGGCGCCTATGCCGCGCTGCTGTCGTTTACCGGCGGCGCCTTCGCCACCGCCAGCTACGAAGGCTACGGCCGGTTCGACACCGACGAGTTCATGGACTGGATCGGCGAGATGGGCACGCCGAAAGACCGAAACCGCTACGGCGCGGCGCGGCGCGCGCTCGCCGGCGCCGATGCGGCACGCGAGGCGGACTTGAAAGCGGCGCGCAACTATGGCGGCGCGACCTATGCCGGCCTGCCCGCGCCGGCGGCGAACCGCGTGCATCAGCATTTCGGCGTGATGCTCGTCTCCTGCGAGCACGCCGACCTGCGGCTCACCCCGCAGGGCGTGATGGTCTATGGCGACGACGCGCCGCGGCTCGAACCGGTGGATGTCCCCGCCATTCCGCGCGCCGAAGTGATCGACGAACTTCATGCGGCGGTGATCCAAGGCAAACCTCCGCTGCATGATGGCGCCTGGGCACGCGCGACGCTGGAGGTCTGCCTCGCCATTCTCCAGTCGGCGCGCGAGAAACGCGACGTCACCCTTGTCCATCAGACCGCGGCGCCGTAAGCGCCATGGCAACGACGCCCCGTAAAACCCGCAAGCCGGCCGCGCGCAAAACGGAGAAAGACGACGACACGCAGGCGATCCTGCGCCACTGGCGCGAGGCGGTGCCGAACGATCGCCTCGCCCATCTCGTCAAGGACGCGACACGCGCGCTGCTGCGGGCGCTACAGATGCGGCTCAACGAGCACAGTGTGTCGCTCGGCCACTGGACGTTCCTGCGCGTCCTTTGGGAGCAGGACGGACTGACACAGCGCGAGTTGAGCGCGCGCGTCGGCGTCATGGAGCCGACCACCTTCTCGGCGCTGCAGGCGATGGAACGGCTGGGCTACGTCACGCGCCGGCACATGGCCGACGATCGCAAGAAAATGTTCGTGTTTCTCACGCCGCTCGGACGGCAATTGAAACACAGGCTGGTGCCGCTCGCCGAGGAGGTCAACGAGATCGCCGCGCGCGGCATTCGCGCTGCCGACATCGCCGTCACCCGCCAGACCCTGCTGACAATCCTGGAAAACCTGGCGCTGGACGAGGTCGGATCGGGCGGGCGAATTCCATCGACCCGCGAAATCGCCCGCCGCCATGCCGGCGAGACACGCCCCGCCCGGCGGGCTGCGCGCACCCCGGCGTGAGCCTCGCTCATCCCGGCCTTGGTTTCGCCACTCTTGATTCACGACACTTATTCACGACTCTTGCTTTCATCTTGCCGGCCAATAGATTGCAGTCCTGACCGATCAGGGTGGCCGCAGGTCGCCCATGGAGACCTTTCATGCGCCTGCCCGTGCTCGCTGCCCTCGCCCTTGCCGCCACCACCGCGCTCGGCTTCTCGGCCGCGCCGGCGAAAGCCGACTGGTTCGACTGGTGGTATACGCCGCGTTACGAGGGCCCGTGGTGCCTGGTCGCCAATATCGGCGCCGCCAATGTGGTGAGCGACTGCCAGTTCCGCACCTTTGACGCCTGCCGGCGCGCTTCGCTCACCGGCAACCGCGGCTTCTGCAACCAGAACCCGCGCTATGTCGGCGAAGCGCCGCCGCCGCGCCGCGCACCCCGCAAGCACAAGCGCCGCCACTGACCGCGCAGGAATGACGGTCTACAAAATCTGTACGGCTGCGGAATGGGACGCGGCCGTGCGTGACGGCGTCTATCGCGGCTCCGCCGTCGACCTTCGCGACGGCTTCATTCATTTTTCCACCGCCGCGCAGACGCGGGAAACGGCGGCAAAGCATTTCGCCGGATTGTCCGATCTCGTGCTGATCGGCGTCGATGATACCCGCCTCGGTGCGGCACTGCGCTGGGAGCCGTCACGCGGCGGCGCGCTGTTTCCGCATCTCTATGCGCCGCTGCCGGTCGATGCAGCGACCAGCGTTACCCCGCTGGCGCTCGCGGCCGATGGGCATCGTTTCCCGGACTGGCTCGATCACGCCTAGGCTTGAAGGCGCGGTGTCAGCGATTGTGTCCGTCGAGCAGACGGACAGCCTCATACAAAGTCGCGGCGCCGGCGCTGAGTTGCTCCGGCTCGGTCCATTCTTCGGGCGTGTGGCTCTTGCCGTCCTTGCATGGAATGAACAGCATCGCCGCCGGCGCGATGCGGGCGACGAACGCGGTATCGTGCCCCGCGCCGGACGCGAGCGATGTCGTCGAATAGCCGAGCGATGCCGCGCCGCGGCCAAGCAGGTCGCGCAGATGCGCATCGCAGATCGTCGGCTTGGTGCTCGACAAAGTCGCGAAGCGCGTGCGCTCCACATGCGCGTCAGTCGCCATGCGCTTGCTTTCGCTGTCGAGTACCGCGGTGAATTCCGTGGCCAGTGCAGGATCTTCGGCGCGGATGTCGAGCACAAGCCGCGCCTCGCCCGGCACCACATTGGCGGCGTTCGGCCTGATTTCGACGACGCCGGCAGTGGCGACGAAATGTCCCTGTCCGCGCGCGGTGAACGCCCGCGCCTGCTGCGCAACGAACAGGATCAGTTGTGCGGCGGCAAGGCTGGCGTCCTGCCGGTGCTGCATCTGCGTCGTGCCGGCGTGATCGGCCGCGCCCTTGAACACGACCTCGATGCGGGTGATGCCGACGATCGCCGTGACCAGACCGAGATCGATCTTGTTGTTCTGCAGCACCACGCCCTGCTCGATGTGCAGTTCGAGAAAGCCGGCGATGCCAGCGTGACGCGCTTCATCGAGCCGATCCGGATCGCCGCCGACGCGACGGATCGCGTCGTCGAGCCGCTCACCCGCCAGATTGGTGTAGGCCAGCATCTTGTCGTCGAGCACACCGGCCATGGCGCGGCTGCCGACACAGGAGATGCCGTATTCGCTCGGCTCCTCGGCGAGAAAATCGACGATCTCGATCGGATGCCGCGGCGTAAAGCCGGCATCGCGCATCGCCCGCACCACTTCGAGCGCGGTGATGATGCCGGCCGGGCCGTCGAACCGCCCCCCCGACGGCACCGTATCCGAATGTGAGCCCAGCATGATCGGCTGGGCGCCGGCGTCGCTCCCCTCCATGCGACCGATCATGTTCGCGGCGGTGTCGAGCCGCACCTTGAGTCCTGCCTCCTCGAAACGCTTGCGCAGCCAGGCGCGGCCATCGAGGAACAGCGGCGAGAACGAGCGCCGGGTGTGGGGATGGTCCGGATCGGTGATGGCGGCCAGCGCCATCAGGTCGTCCCAGATCCGCTGCTGGTCGATCTTCAGAGGTGTCGTCGTCATCCGCTTGCGACTTTGTACTCCGCCGGCTGCGCCAGCGCTGGAGGGGTAAAAGGGCTTTTGCCCGGTTCCGCTAGCACATGGCTGCCTTCGAACACCATCACGTTGCGCCGGAGTGTCGCCACAAGACAATCCGCAACCGGAGGCCGACGCTGCCAGCCTCCATCAGAACGAGCGCGGCAAACCGAGCACATGCTCGGCAACATAACTGAGGATCAGATTGGTGGAGATCGGCGCCACCTGATAAAGCCGTGTCTCGCGGAATTTGCGCTCCACATCGTATTCGCAGGCGAAGCCGAAGCCGCCGTGAAACTGGATGCAGGCGTTCGCGGCTTCCCATGACGCCTTGGCAGCGAGATATTTCGCCATATTGGCCTGCGCGCCGCACGGCTGGTGTGCGTCATAGAGCCGGCATGCCTCGAACCGCATCAGGTTCGCGGCCTCGACCTCGATGAAGCTCTCGGCGATGGGAAACTGCACGCCCTGGTTCTGGCCGATCGGCCGGCCGAACACGATGCGTTCCTTGGCATAGGCGGAGACCTTGTCGACGAACCAGTAGCCGTCGCCGATGCATTCCGCGGCGATCAAGGTGCGCTCGGCGTTCAATCCGGTGAGGATGTATTTGAAGCCCTGCCCTTCTTCGCCGATCAGGTTCTCCGCCGGAATTTCCAGATTGTCGAAGAACAGTTCGTTGGTCTCGTGATTGACCATGTTGAGGATCGGCCGCACGGTCATTCCCTTACCGATCGCAGCTTTGAGATCGACCAGGAAGATCGACAGGCCTTCCGACTTCTTCTTCACCTGATCGATCGGCGTGGTGCGCGCCAACAGGATCATCAGGTCGGAATGCTGGATGCGCGAGATCCAGACCTTCTGTCCGTTGATCACATAGCGGTCGCCCTTCTTCACCGCCGTGGTCTTGATCTTGGTCGTATCGGTGCCCGTCGTCGGCTCGGTCACGCCCATGGATTGCAGCCGCAGTTCGCCGGTCGCGATTTTCGGCAGATAGTGCTTGCGCTGCTCCTCCGAGCCGTGCCGGATCAGCGTGTTCATGTTGTACATCTGGCCGTGGCAGGCGCCGGAATTGCCGCCGGCCCGGTTAATCTCCTCCATGATGATCGACGCTTCGGTAAGACCGAGGCCGGAGCCGCCATATTCTTCCGGGATCAGCGCCGCCATCCAGCCGGCTTTGGTCAGCGCGTCGACGAATTCTTCCGGATAGCCGCGCTGCTCGTCCACCTTGCGGTGGTATTCGGCCGGAAATTCCGCGCATAGCGCCCGCACCGCCTCGCGAATATCCTGATGCTGGTCGCCGGCAATGGTCTGCATGCTGCTGTCCTCGTTCGCGCGACTTTATAACCGCGCGCGCTCGTGCGCCAAGGGGCGCAACAGATGACGAGACAGCCAGACAAAGTCGCCCGATCGCACGCATGAGCGACGATCGGGCTTCGAGCGGCTTATGCTTTCGACGGCGTGCCCTGGGTTTCGCCGCCCAGATAGGCGGCCTCGAGTGACGGGTCCTTCGCGATGGTCTCGGCGCTCCCGCTCTTCACGATGGCGCCGGTCTCCAGCAGGTAGGCCCTGTCCGCCAGCGCGAGCGCCTGCCCGGCCATCTGATCGACCACGATCAGCGTCATGCCCTCGGCGCGCAGCGCCTCGAACGACGCGAACAATTCGTCGACCACCAGTGGCGCAAGCCCGAGCGACGGCTCGTCCAGCATCAGCACGCGCGGGCCGGTCAGCAGACCGCGTGCGACAGCCAGCATCTGCTGTTCGCCGCCGGACAGCAGGCCGGCACGCTGGCCGCTGCGCTCCCGAAGCTTCGGGAAGCGCTGGAACATCGCCTCCACGTCCTTGTCGAGATCGACGCCTTTGCGCGCATAGGCGCCGATTTCGAGATTCTGCCGGACCGTCAGTTCCGGAAACACCTGCCGGCCTTCCGGGACCAACACCACGCCGGCGCGGGCCCGCTGATGCGCCGGACTGTTGTCGATGCGATTGCCCGACAGCCTGATTTCGCCCTTCACCCGCGGCGGCGTCAGGCCGGCGATGGAGCGCATGAGCGTCGTCTTGCCCGCGCCATTGGCGCCGAGCACCGCGACCGCTTCGCCGTTCGCCACCACGACATTGATGTCGGTGAGCGACTGCGACAACCCGTAGAACGCGCCAAGCCCCTTGATCTCGAGGATGGCGTCCTGCTTGACCTCGCGCGGCGCGCGCACCGTCTCGCCGACGGTGACGTCGCCAAGATAAGCCTTGCGCACCAGCGGATCGTTGCGGATAGCCGTGGGGTCGCCGACGGCGATGCGCTTGCCACCGTCGAGCACGACGATGTGGTCGCTGAGCGCCATGATCATCGGCATATCGTGCTCGACGATGATCACGGCGATGCCGAGTTCGGCGATCCGGCGCAGCAAGGCTGACAGCCGTTGCTTGTCACCCTTCGAGAGGCCTGCGGCCGGCTCGTCGAGCAGCAGCACCTTCGGCCGCAGCGCCAGCGAGCGAGCGATCTCCACCAGCCGCTTCTCGCCATGCGGCAGCGAGTCGGCCGACCGATCGAGATCACCCTCCACGCCGACGAAGCGCAGCAGACCGCGCGCGAACTGCTCGCGCTCGGCGTTGCGCAACGGCGTGACGATTCCGCCGAGCTTGCCGGCCGTTTCCGCCAGCAGCGCGTTCTCGATGACGCTCAACGAGCCGAACAGCTGGGTCGTCTGGAAGGTTCGCGAGACGCCCAACCGCGCCAGCGTATGCGACGCCATGCCGGTGAGGTCACGCGATCCAAGCTTCACGGTGCCCGTGCTCGGCTTGTAGAAGCCGCAGAGCAGATTCAGCGCGCTGGTTTTACCGGCGCCGTTCGGGCCGATCACGCTGGTGACACGGCCCGGCGTGGCGGTGAACGTGACATGCTGCACGGCTTTCACGCCGCCGAACGCAATGGACAGATCGCTGACATCGAGCGCGGTGCTGTCGGCGATCCGCAGTCGCGATTGCGGATCGACTGTCGCGCCGTCGGTCGCGGTCTGCTTCGACGACCGTGGCAGAACCTTTCTGATCAAGGTGTCGAGCAGGCCGGCCACGCCCTCCGGCGCGATTCGCAGCACCGCAAACAGCAGCAGCCCGAACACCAGCAGACGATATTCCGCGAGATCCGAGAGCAGCTCAGGCAGCAACACCACCAGCAGCGCGCCGATGATCGGCCCGATGGCCGAACCCGCGCCGCCGATCATCACCGCGAACAGCAGCAGGATCGACTGGATGAACGGGAACGAGCTGGGGCTGATATAGCCCTGCAGCGGCGCGAACAGCGCGCCGGCGATGGCCATCATGCCGGCCGATACCATGAACGCTACGGTCCGGACACTGACGAGGTCGATGCCGACCGAACGGCTCGCAACCTCGGAGTCGCGGGCCGCGCGCATCGCATAGCCCCACCCGCTGTTCTTCAACCGGACGAACAGCCAGGTCGACAGCACGACCAGCACCACACCGATCATGGCGAGGCTGCGTTCCGACAGCGGCATGCCGGCGAAGGTCGGCGGCGTCGAGATGATCAGCCCGTTGCCGCCGCCGGTGAGATCCTTCCACTCGACGGCGACGTGCTCGACGATGAACCCGAAAGCAATGGTGACCATCGCGAGATACGGTCCTCGCACGCGCAGCGCCGGCATCGCCAGCAGCGCGCCGACCACGCTGACGAGGACAAGCCCCGCGAGCGCGGAGGCCCAATAAGGCCAGCCGGCCTTTTCCATTAGCAGCACGGTCGTATAGGCGCCGATCGCCATGAAGCCGACATGGCCGAGCGAAATCTGGCCCGCGAGGCCCAGCAGGACATTGAGGCCGATACAGGCGATCGACGTCAGCGCGATGGTCGCGATGAGGAAGACGGAGTAGCTGTCCGCCACGGACGTATAGGCAAGCGCGATCGCGAGGACGATGAGGCTTGCGATGAGACCCGAGCGAGACATCAAACCTTTTTCACTCCAGCGCGGCCAAGCAACCCGTACGGCATCACCACCAGGATCAGGATGACGGACGCGAATGTGATGATCTGCGTGTAAACCGAGCCGATGTAAGCCGTTGCCAGCACTTCGATCAGGCCGAGGCACAGACCGGCAAGCATCACGCCCCAGGCGCTGCCCAAACCGCCGATGATCGCGGCCGCGAAGGCCTTGATGCCGAACATCGTTCCCATGTCGGACGAGACGTTGAACAGGGGCGCGATCAGGAGCGCCGCGACGCCGGCGAGCATGGCCGACACGGCGTAGCTCCCGGCGATCACGCGGCCGACATCGATGCCCATCAGCTTCGCCGCATTGGGATTCTGCACCACCGCCAGCATCGCCACGCCGTGACGGGTCTTCTGGGTGAAAAGGTGCAAACCGCCGGCCAGCAACAGGCCGATGACGGGGATCAGCAGCTGCAGCGGATAAACGCCGGCGCCCTCGACGAGCTGGATCGGCGTGACGGCCAGCGACGACGGGAAGCCGCGCGGTTCCTTGCCGAACACGAACAGCATCAGATTGTCGACGATGATGCCGACCGCGACCGTCGCCATCAGCCAGTTATCCGAGTTGCGCGCGACGAACGGACGCACGGCCCAGCGTTCGACCAGCAGGCCGTAGATCGCGCAGATCAGCAGAACGACAGGAATTCCCAATGCCGTCGGCCAGGCCCACGCAACGAGCACGAAATATCCGGCGACCGCGCCCAGGGTCATCGAACTGCCCTGCGAGAAGTTCACCGTGCCGGACACCGCGAAGGTGACATGGAAGCCGAGCGCAAGCAGCCCATACATGCTGCCGAGTGCGAGGCCTGTCAGAATTGCCGGAAGCAGAGACATGAAATAGCTCGCGCGTCGCGTCTGGGGGTTGGCGTCTGGTGGTTTGGCGTCTCGTGAATTTAGTTCTCAGTGACTGTCAGGAGCATGCAGCGCGCGCCGGCAAACGATATTCACCGTTTCGCGCCGTGACGTCGCGCAAGTCTGCGCTTTTATCATTTTCATGATATCGCTCCTCCCATGCTGGAGATGCCCTCACAGGGGCAGCGTCCGGCCTTCCTCCCCGCTGCCGCTTGGTCGCGACTTGACGGAAGTAAGAAGTCTCTTCAACATTGTACGAAAGTCAAGCGGCCAGGACGATCTGGCGAAGGAAAATAACAATGAACGACAAGATGAACGCGCGCGCCGGCGAGCGGACAACCAATCAAACCACCGCTCAAGGGACACACGCGGACAACATGTCAACCGAAGACATTCGCCTCCTCCTGAAACATCATGGCCGTTACAGCTATTCCGCGATCACCCGCCGCCCTCATTTTGAATGGCCGAACAAGAAACGGCTAGCCGTTTATATCGGCCTCAATCTTGAGCACTTTGCCTTCGGCGAAGGCTTGGGGGCCGAACTCGCGCCCGGCGGCCCGCATCCGGATGTCCTGAACTTCTCCTGGCGCGATTATGGCAACCGGGTCGGCGTCTGGCGCCTGATCGATTTGTTCGACGAACTGTCGCTGCCGGTGTCGGTGCTCGTGAACAGCAGCATCTATCATTATTGCCCGGAGGTCATGGACGCTTTCCGCGAGCGCGGCTGCGAAATCGTCGGTCACGGGCGCACCAATTCGGAGCGGCAGGGTCAGCTTTCGGAGGCGGAAGAGCGCACCCTCATCGCGGAATCGACCGCAACCATCCGCAAGGCCGAAGGCCGCGCGCCGACCGGCTGGCTCGGGCCCTGGATCTCGCAATCCGCCCTCACCCCCGATTTGCTGGCCGAGGCCGGTTACGAATATCTGCTCGACTGGTGCATGGACGACCAGCCGGTCTGGTTCAAGACGCGGAATGGCGGGCGCATTCTGTCCGTACCCTATCCGCAGGAACTCAACGACATTCCCTCCATCGCCGGCCGGAAAGATTCAGCCGACCAGTTCGCCAACATGATCATCGACAATTTCGAGGAGATGCTGCTGCAATCGAAAAAGCAGTCGCTGGTCATGGGCATCGCGCTGCATCCTTATCTGGTGGGACAGCCCTATCGCCTTCGCCATCTGCGGCGGGCGCTGCAGGCGATCGCCGCGCGGCGCGACGACATCTGGCTCACGACGTCCGGCGAAATCGCCAAGCATGTCTTCACGCTGCCGGAGAATACGATCACCACATAGGTCTGTGATTTGCTGCGTGATGCTGCACCCCAAACGACAAAGGCCCGGTCCATCGGACCGGGCCTTTTGCATGAGCGCCTGAACGCCGCGGCTACGAGTGCGCCGGCGCGGCTTCGTGAAGGATGTGCGTACCGGTTTCACCGCGGAGGGCCGCCATCGCGCAATCGAGATGGCTGATGATCGCCCGCTTGCCGCCGCCTTCGAGAAAGCGGATCGCCGCATCGACCTTCGGGCCCATGCTGCCGGGCGGGAAATGTCCCTCACGGTGATAGGCCTTGATCTCCTCGAGCGAAACCTGATCCAGCTCCCGCTTGTTGGGCTTGCCGAAGTTCACGGCCACGCGCGGCACCGCGGTCAGGATCAGCAATTCCTCGATGCCGAGCACGTTCGCCATATGCGCCGAGGTCAAATCCTTGTCGATCACGGCCGGCACGCCGGTGCGCACGCCTTTCGGGCCGCGGATCACCGGCACGCCGCCACCGCCGCCGGCGATGACGATGGTGCCGCGCTTGAGCAGAGCGTCGACCAGCGAGATGTCGCAAATGTGCTTCGGCTTCGGTGACGGCACCACATGGCGCCAGCCCCGTCCCGAATCTTCCCGCATCTTCCAGTTGAGCTCTGCGCCGATCCGCTTGGCCTCCTCCTCGGAGAAGAACGGCCCGACGAACTTGGTCGGATTGGTAAAAGCGGGATCGTCGGGATCGACCTCGACCTGGGTGAGCAGGCTCGCGACGTGGCGCGGATTGCCCCGCTCGCGCAACGCATTCTCCATCGCCTGCATCAACAGATAGGCAATACCGCCCTGGCTGTGCGCCACGCAGATGTCCATCGACATCGGCGGGATGCGGTCCATGGTCAGCATCTGGCGCATCATGATCTTGCCGACGACCGGGCCGTTGCCGTGGGTGATGACCAGATCGTTGTCGAGTTCCGCCAACGGCAGCAGCGCTTCCGCGGTCTGTTGGGCGATCACCTTCTGCTCGTCGGAGGTACCGCTGATGTCTTCCGGGTGAACCGCATTGCCGCCGATCGCGATCACCAGGCGCCGCGGGACCTCATTGAGCGTTCGCATGGCGATTCACCTTGGCATCCGCATTGATGACGGCAAGAGCGAGTTCACAGGCCTGTTCGTTCGACGGGGCGACGATGATGCCGGCGGCCTCCAAACGTTTGATCTGCGCCGACCGCACCTGCGGGTCGAGCTCGGTGCCGGTCACCGATGCGATCAAGGCCGGGGCATTCGCCGGCCGCTTTTCGACGACGCTCGCGAGATGCGCCGCCGGGTCCGCATGCGCGCCATAGCCGATCACCAGATCGAGCAGGACGACGCCGATGTCCGGATTGGTCAGCGCCGCGCGCAAGGCATCGTCACGCACCGACGGATCGATCATCGGATGTGGCCGGCCCTGCGTATACTCGTCGGAGCCGAGATCGATGATCCGGTCGCAGCCGGCGCTGTCCTTGCCGTCGAGCGGTGCCACACCGGGGATAGCGGCGTTTGACGCGACCTTGCGCCCGCCGGCGGTCAGAACCACCTGCGCCTCGGCGCACAGCGTTCCGCCGGCGAACAATCCCTCGATACGGCTCGCGCCCTTGCGGTTCGGCACGCGCGCGGCGGCAGCCGCGGCGTTAAAGCCCGCGCCGATCGTGCGCCCGCCCAGCGCCAGTTCAGCCGCCTGCTTGAGCGTCGCGGCGAACCGCGCGTTCTTCGGCAGATCGGCCGACGCCGCGCCGATGAAGCAGACCGTATAGGTCTTCGGACTCTTGGCGATCCGCGCGATGACCGCTTTCGCGACATCGGCATGCGGCGGCTTGGACACCAGCACCACATGATCGGTGCCCGGATCGGCATCGAGCGCATCGATGGCCATCAGGGTCGTGATGCCGCCGATATCCTTCTTGAGATCGCGGCCGCCGACGCCGATCGCGTGCGAAATACCGACGCCAGCTTCGGACACCAGACAGGAGATTTCCTGGGTGCCGGTGCCGGACGCGCCGATGATGCCGACCTTGCCGCGCTTGAGCTTGTTGGCGAACGCAAGCGGCGCGCCGTTGATGATGGCCGTTCCGCAGTCCGGCCCCATCATCAGCAGCCCCGCCTCGCGCGCCTGCTGCTTCAGCGACAATTCATCGGCGATCGAGACATTGTCGCTGAACATCAGCACATGCAGACCGCGATTGAGCGCCTTACGGGCTTCGGCCGCCGCGAACTCTCCGGGGACCGAGATCAGCGCGAGATTGGCATTCGGCGTCGCCGCCACCGCCGATGCGATGCTGCGCGGACGCCATTCGCTTTTCCCGGCCGCCTGCGACTTCGGCTTGTCGAGCGCCTTGAGCGCATCGTCCAGCGCCGCGCGCGCGGCCGTCTCGTTCTCGGCCTTGACCGCAAGAACGAGATCGCTGCCCTGGGTGGCGAGATCGCCGGACAAGAGACCGGCATTGCGCATGATGGCGATATTCGACGGCGTTCCCATCATCAGCGCCGCTTCGACGACGCCGGGCATGCCGGCGATCTCGCGGGACAACCGCATCAGCGCGACTGAATCGAGATAGAAGCCCTTGCGAACTTCGTTCAGGACTACCTCTGTCATGAGACCCCCAGATCTTCCGCAATGGCGCTAACGGCTTGCGAGAAGCAAGCGAGCGGCGCGCGCACGATGCCGGCCCCGACCTGACCGATGCCGGGTTCACGGTGCGCGATGCCGGTGTTGATGACGGGGGCGAGGCCGGTCTCGACGACAAGGCGGGCATCGATGCCGGTCGGCACGCCGGCGAAGTCGAGCGCCGGGATCGTCCATTCGGGATTCTGCCCGACGGTGATCTCACCCATGGCGCGGGTGAAATCCCCGGCGGCCGAGGGCGAGCCGGCGCCGATGAAGCCGGCGACCGCAGGCGCCGCGCCCATCGCGAACCCGCCGAGACCGACCGTCTCGACGATCGCGGAATCGCCCATGTCGGGATTGGCGTCCTTGCGCGAGAAGCCCGCAAAATAGAGTCCTTCCGGCATTTCCACCGGCGCCGTGAACCAGCGATCGCCGAGACCGCTGATGCGTACGCCGAAATCGGTGCCGTTGCGGCTCATCACGGTGACAATCGTCGATCCGCGAATGCCCTTGGCCGGGTCGGTCATCGCCTTGCCCATCGCCATGGCGATGTTGAGGAAGAACTGATCGTTCTGCGCAATGAACGCGATGCACTCCGCGAGCGTCTCGTTGTTGTCGGAGGTGCGCGCCAGCGACGGACCGACCTCGCGCAGGAAGATGCTCGAACAGGCCAGATTGCGCTGGTGCATCTCGTCGCCCATGGATAGACCACGCGCGATGATCGCCTTGAGGTCGATGCCGCCCTTGGCGCGAATGGCTTTGCCCAGAACAGGTCCGAATACGTCCCGCAGCCAGGCCAGGCGCTTGAGGACGCTGGCGTCATTGCCGCCGAAGCGCATCACCTTGCCGAGGCCTTCGTTGATGGCGCAGTAGGCGCGATTGCCGAACCGCGTGTTCTCGACGACGAACAGCGGCATCGACATCGTGGTCATGCCGGTCATCGGGCCGACGGCGCCGAAATGATGGTTGGGGTGGAATTCGACGCCGCCGCTGGCCGCAAGCTTGGTCGCCGCGTCGAGATCAGGCGCCCATCCTTCGAACACGATGGCGCCCGCCACCGCGCCCCGCATCGGGCCGCACATCCGGTCCCAGGTGATCGGCGGGCCGGCATGGAGAACCATCCGCTCCTTCAAGCCCTTGAGCACGTCTTTCGCCGGGACGATGTCGATCAGCTTCGGCTCGCCCTCCAGGATAATGGAGACCGCTTTCTTGTTGGCTTCCTCGATCAATTTCATAGCCACCCCTCACACGCCCAGTTTCGCGAGCAGCGCGGCCATTTTCGGATCGCCGCCCGCCGGAGGCGACCAGTCGACGTGCACGACGGCGATGCCGCAGTCCTGAAGATCCTTGACGAAACCTTCCAGTCCGACGTTCACCACCGTGAGGTCGTTCGTCAGCAGCGCCTGGCACTTCGTCTGTTCCCTGTCCGACACCAGCGTATCCTCCTTGTTCGGCGCGAAAATATTAGTAAGAAACGTCTTACTTGGTCAATCAAAGCTTCTGCTGTGCATAGAACCGCCGCAAAGACAGCTGTCGCCGCTGGGAAGCCGGGTCGGCGGGCGCAACCGCTGGAGCAGATTTCGGCCCGTGAGTCGATGATTTCAGGATGGCCGGCCGGGATCGGTAATGTGCCGGCGCACCGCCTGCAGCGCCATGAGCGCGCCCGTCAAACCGTCGCGGCCGGACGTCTCGCCAATGGCGGATACCGACGACAGCACCTGTTCAAGCCCCTCGACGCGGCCGGCCATGGTGGCATGGATCGCCCGATGCAACACGGCCGCCCCATAGCCGCGCGCCGCCGCACCAAGATGCGCCCGGCTGATCTCGTTGGTACGATCAAGATGCGGCAAACACTGATGCCAGAGGCTATCCCGCACCGCGGACAGACCGAGCCCATCCAGCGCGACAAGCGCACCCAGCAGACAATCGTCGCCCGACGGCGTCAGCCCGGGCCCAAGACCGATCAGCCCGGCCATGTCCGCGCCATCCGTGGATAAGGGCGGGGAATTTCGGAGCCCGTTCTCGACGATTCGAACGAGTGCATCCACGGCCGGCCTTGCCGCCGCGATCAGATGCGACGGTCGGCCTGACGAGGATGGCCCCAGCGGTGCCCAGTCCTCGCCGCCGAACGTCATGCGCCACCGCGCGCCGACGGCCTGCAAGCCCGCCGTCAGGCTTGCTGGCGACCAAGCCGGTGCCGGATCGGGTTGCCATATCGGCGCGCCGGCGACATCCACCAGCAGCGCCCCGTCGATGTGGAGCACCGTCCCGGTGATGGTCAGCCGCTGACCGACGCCGAAGCGGTCGTCCGGCCATCCTTCACAGAGGACATGGAGCGGCCCGGAGCCGAGCGAGCCCGCCCCTACGCAGATCAGGGCGCCATCGATCGCCGCATAGAAACAGCGCTGGAAGGCGGCAACGATCACGCCGGTGCTGCCGCTTTGAAGTACGGGATGCGCCAGCACTCCCAATTCAGTCGCGCGCCCGGCGACGGCAGGCAGCGAATGAGAACGGCGTTTTTCCCGCATTTCGAAACACAATCGCGCCGGTGCAACAGGCGGCCTGAGCCTTAGGAGTTATCCTGCGCGAAATCCGGGACGGCAGCGGGATAGGCCCCCTTCGCACGGGACGGGACGCTGGTGATACGCTGCTTGACGCCATCGGTCGTCAGCCAGGCAAAAATCATGGCCTGCGCGTGCTCGCGCCGGCCTTTCAGCCATTCGGCGTCGCCGAGATCCTTTCCGAACATCGCCGACAGCGTATAGCGGTTCGACACGTGGAAGTAGCTCAGCGCCGTGATCGAAATGTAGAGATTGATGGGATCGATATCTTTCCGGAAAACATCGGCGGCCGACCCACGGCGCAGGATGTTCTCGATGCTCGTCACCAGCGGCAGCGTCAACTTGGCGATCTTGCGGGATTTCCGCAGGTTCTGCGCCCGCTGAAGATTCTCGGTGTTGATGAGCGCGATATAGTCCGGGTGTTCGCCGAAGAACGTGAAGGTGAAATCCACCAGTTCGCGCATCGCGGTAGCCGGATCGAGATTATCCAGATTGAGCTGCTGCTCCGCGGAGCGGATCTCGGTGTAAACGTGCTCCAGAACCGCGAGGTAAAGCCCGTTCTTGTCACCGAAATACGCATACAAGAGCCGCATATTGGCTTTGGCGCGCTGCGCGATCGCTTCGACACGGGCTCCGCCGAGACCGTTCCGGCAAAATTCATAAGTCGCCGCACCGAGGATTGCTTCCTTGGTCAGGGCCGAATCCCGCCGGCGCCGCCCGCTCGCGGCGCGAGGACTGCTTTTCGGCGATGTTGTCCGCTCGCTCATGATCGGCACTTCCGCATCGGCGTTCGCGGCAAAAACGACACAGACAACGTGTCGGACCGCGGTCCCGCACAATCTATCATATGCAGAAGGTTGAAGCCGCCGTTGTCAACATCCTTCACGATAACGCATCGACCGCTATCGAACGCGGCCGTCACCCGCACAGTGAAAGCGAGCGACCGGCCGCCACGCCCTCCAAATGGATGCGAAATGCCGACGCGGTACCGCGCCCGGCAACGCAAAACCCGCCTTCAAAAGAGGACCGCAATCCTTTTCGTGCCTCTGCGAATCGGCTATTTTGACAACGATAGGTTGTTATCTATCGAGCCCTGCAGCCACCTGAACGCTTGGCGATCGCGTGGCGCTTGAGCCCTGGCTGGAGCAGAACCTTGTTCACGCGCATCCATGATGATTCTTGTCGCGTGACTTGCTGCGTGAATTGGATTCCCGCAATGACGCCCGCTGGCTGCCGGTTCCGCAAAGGACTTCAAGGCCGTCTCTGCGGCGCCGCCTGACGCCGCATGGCCAGCTCTACACTCAATCTCCGCGATCTCGTCATTCTCATTGCCGATTCGAATTCATATTTTTCGATGATCGTGCATGGAATTCTGCGCAGCTTCGGCGCCAACAAGGTGATCGAGGTGAAAAGCGCAATGGGTGTGATCCACGCATTGAACGCGCAAAAGATCGACATCCTTCTGTGCGACGCGCGGCTTCCGCCGCACGGCGGCTTGTCGTTGACACGCGCCATCCGGCGGAAGGCGGACAACGAAAACCGGATCATGCCGATCCTCGTCATGAGCGGCGACACGCGGGAGACGACGATAAAACAGGTGCGCGATACCGGCGCCAACATGGTGATCGCCAAGCCGATGTCACCGGCCAGTCTCTACGACCGCCTCGCCTGGATTGCGCTCACACCGCGCCAATTCGTAGAAACGCCGACCTACTTTGGCCCGGACCGGCGCTTCAAGACTGAGGGCTATCCGAGCAGCATCGGCCGCCGGAAGGGCGACCACGACGTCATGGTTGCCGATGAATCAGGCCCTGCCCCAGCCCAGGGCGATATCGGTTCTTTGCCCAGCGCGGCCACTCCCGGAAAAGACGATGCCCTCTCCTGACGATCATGAGGTCCGCATCTTCCCGGTCGAAACGCGATTCCAAAAGCTGGCTACGCAGCCGGGCGGACTGTCGCGCGAGGAGGCGCTCCGTAATGCCACCGCAGCGATCGGGAACGTCAAACCCGGCTTTGACGAGTGGGCCAACGAACGCTTGCAGCAGCTCACGGAAATTATCCGCGCTGTGCAGAACGACACGGCGCCGGCCGACTGGATCAAGCAGGCGACCACCCTCACCCTCGCACTGCGCGACGTCGGCACCACGATGAATTACGCGCTTCTCAGCGCGATCGCCAACTCGCTCGGTGAGGTCCTCGACACCGTCGCCGCCGGTGTCACCGGCGACTATGTGGATCCTGTGGTCTGCCACCTCGACGCCCTGCTGCTGGCGCGGCAGGAACCCTATCGCTTCATGCGGCCGGACCAGGTCCCGGAACTGACCGACGGTCTGCGGCGCGTCGCCGACCAGATCGGCACGACGATTCAGGACCAGCCCGCCGACGAGTGAAGCCGGTCAGAATTCCGCTTCATCTTCGCCCTGTGGTCGATGACGATGTTCGCCTTGGATCCGCTGAAGTTCGATCGGCGGTTGTTGCGCCGGCAGCGTTGAGGCGCGACTCCGTTTATGCCCACCGCTCGGACGCCTCGCGCGTGAAGTTGAGAAACGAGGAGGCCGCGCCGCTGAGGCCGCGTTGCTCATGCCGCAGCATGTGATAAGGCCGCGGGATCTGCCGGAATTTGACCGAGCGAAGGGTGCCCGATCTGAGCGACGCATCGACCACATAACGGGAGATCGCCGTCGCGCCTCTTCCGTTCTCCACAAACGCCCGTATTGCCTCGTTGGATGGTAATTCAAACGACACATTCAGTTGGGCTGGGTCGATGCCTTCGCCGCGCAAGGCTTGCTCAAAAACCGATCGGGTACCGGACCCGGGCTCGCGCAAAACCCATTTCGCTTCCAGAATCTGCCGATGGCCGAGTCTTGTGCCTGCTGGCCAATGGTGGCCGGCCGCGACGACCACGACCAACTCATCCTGGCCAACCTGCTCGACCGAAAGAGAAGGCTCCGATATGCCGCTCTCGACGAAGCCGATCTCGGCGAGCCCCGTCTTGACGGCATTGGCCACCGCTTTGGTATTTCCCAAGGTCACGCGGATTTCGATATCGGGATAGGCCATCGCGAAGGTCGCCAGAAGGCGGGGAAGCCAGTAGGTCCCGGTGGTCTGGCTGGCATAAATCTCGACATGACCCCGCTTCGCCCTTTTCATATCGAGAAGACAGTTTTGAGCGGCATCGGCGGCTCGGAGCACATTACTCGCGTATTCAAGGAATGCGCGGCCGTCGACTGACAACTCGATGTTTCGTCCGACACGATCGAACAGATTGATTTGGTGCCGGTTTTCCAGCGCATGAATCGCACCGCTGACGGCGGATTGGGTCAGCCGCAATTCCTTTGCCGCCTGCGTCACGTGCTCGTGCCTGGCGACCGCCAAAAATATCCGCAACTGCTCAAGCGTCATGTCGAGACCATTCTGCTCTACCGATCATACCAATAAGAATAATCTGTTCGACCGTTTAATAGAAGTGATTTAGCTCGCCGTTCATGAACGACACGACCAGCGCACGGATTCTTGCGAGCCCCCGGGGAGTGGCCGCAAAATATCCGGGCATCGCCCTCGCAGCAGCCGTCTCCGCCGCCGCTTACGTCGCAACACCTTATGTGGCGACGGTTCTGCCGCTCCCGACCATGGTCGTCGCGCTGATCATCGGAATGGCACTCAGCTCGGTCGGCGCGCTCCCCGTCATGCTCCCGGGGTTGTCCTTCTGCGTCAAAACGATCCTGCGCTGGAGCGTGGCCCTCATGGGGGTCCGTGTCGCCTTGGCGGACATCGCAGCGCTGGGTTTGAGCTCCGCGATCATCACAGTCGCGGCAATGGTTGTTACGGTGATTTGCGGCTTCGCCCTGGCCCGTTTAGCAAAGCAGCCGGTCGGATTTGGCGCGCTTATCGGCGTCGGCACTGCCGTCTGCGGCGCATCCGCGACACTCGCGGTCTCGGCGGTCGTCCCGAACTATCGGGGCAAGGAAACCGATATCGTTTTTGTCATCGTTGCGCTGAACGCGCTTGCCACGCTCGCAATGGTCTCCTACCCGCCGATTTGCGCGCTTCTTGGATTTGATCCGCAGACGACGGGCGTGATCCTCGGTGCGACGATCCACGATGTGGCGCAGGTTGCCGGTGCCGGCTACGCCGTCTCTCCCGAGGTTGGAAACACTGCGGTCATCGTCAAGCTCCTCCGCGTGTTTCTCTTGCTTCCGACGATCATGTGCGTGGCGATTTACTTCAACCGCCTCGGAATGAGGCACGGCGAAGCCCGCGTCACGGTGCCGGGATTTGCGATCGTCTTCCTGATTCTCTGCATTGCCAACAGCGCGATGGCGTTGCTTCCCGCGATCGACGCCGACTATCGCGTGCTCAGATCGTGGGTCGTCGACCATCCGGGGAAGGATTTTATCGCGCCAACAATTTGGGGCACCGTATAGGGCTTGCTGATGAACAAGCTTCGATCCGGCATGTCGTTAAGCTCGGGTTTTGTTTGACCTGTGGTAATCAGGATTTCGACCGGCGGCCAGCGATTGCGGACAGCGGAGGCCAATGCCAGCCCATCCATTGAGCCCGGCATGTCGATGTCGGTGAAAACGATCGAAATATCGCCGTTGCTTTCCAATATCGCTATGGCGTCTGCTGCATCACTGGCCAGACACGTCGAATAACCCTGATCCTCCAGATCTTCGGCCAAAGCCAAGGCGATCAGGGGTTCGTCGTCCACGATCAAAATTTTGCGTATCACCCGAATTGAACTCAATCGCACCGATTGCGTTCCCCTTTATTCGGTCGCTTTCAGCAACTAACAATAAAGACCAATGCCCCAGGCAGAACTAGACATTACCGCGGAGTTGGCCGAGCGAAGGCAACCGTCTGGCATCGCTCCCCTCGAGAAATTGTCGGTCCGGAAACTTGCGGAAGAAATGCTCATCGACCCGAGCAAACTCCTTCCCTCGTTGGCAGAGGTCGCCATGGATATCTCGGGTTCCACCTCCGCGGGCCTGAGCATCCTTGAGGCAGGGCCGGGTCCCGGGGTTTTTCGCTGGCGTCATGTTCGCGGTGCTCTGGAGCGATTTGAAGGCTCTACTATCCCGCGGGGCCTTAGCCCTTGTGGCGTCACGCTTGATCGCAATGCAGCCGTTCTGATGAGAAATCCGGATATCGGATACGACTGGGGACGCAATGCCGGAATACCGCTTGCGGAAGTGCTGCTGATTCCATTCACCGTGGAAAAAGGAGTTCAATTCGGCACGTTGTGGGTCGTTTCCCAAAATCCCGGCCACTATCACGAAGGCCATGTAAAGGCGTTGACCGAGCTCGCCGCATTCGCAGGAATCGCACTCAAGATGTCGGATAATGAGAAGCGCCTCCGGGAGGCTCTTGAACAGCAGGAAACCCTGAGCCGGGAGATGTCCCATCGCGTCAAAAATGTTTTCGCGATCACCGATGCGATGGTGCGGATGAGTGGGCGCAAAGCGTCCACGGTTCAGGATATGACCGAGAGCTTATCCCGACGAATCCACGCGCTGGCATCAGCCCATAGCCTCGTTAGAAAGCAGTTCGATCACACCGGGCTTACGCGGTCATCCATCGGATTGAACGGATTGCTGGAAAAACTTCTGCAAGCTTATGATCAGAAAAACATCGCGATCCAGGGCGATCCGATTGATATCAGCCCCTCCGCGATCAACAGCATCGCCTTGTTCTTTCATGAACTCGCGACGAATTCGGCGAAGTATGGCGCCCTGGGTACCGAGACAGGCCATTTGGCGATTTCGTGGATCCATGAGGACGGCAATATCGCGATCACCTGGCTCGAAAGAGGCGGACCAAAAATCGAAAAGCCTCCCGAGAAAATCGGCTTCGGGACGTTGCTGGCACAACGTACGATCAAGGCCGGCCTCGGCGGGAACATCACGACCGAGTGGGCACGCGACGGCCTGAAGGTCGTCGTTTCCATCCCACCGAACAAGCTGTCGCTTTAGGCCACGCCGCTGCGACTCCGCCTCGATTTGCTATTAGCGCCCAATAGAGCTATATAAATACTTGGTTCGAGATTTCGCCTGAACTTGTATCTGCTCACCGCATGCCACTTGCTGCGGCTCTTTTCCAAGAATCGCCAAATCCGGATTTTCGCCAGCGCGAATGGTTGCGCGGGCAATGCGCATTTGTGCGTCATGGAGGGCCAAATGGCTCAAGGTACTGTCAAGTTCTTCAATCCCAACAAAGGTTTCGGCTTCATCGTGCAAGACGCCGGTGGTCCCGATGTTTTCGTTCATATCAGCGCACTTGAACGCGCCGGCATGCACCATCTGAATGAAGGCCAGAAGGTCACTTACGACGTCGAGCAGGATCAGCGTTCCGGCAAAAGTGCCGCGACCAATATCCAGCCCGTCTAATGTCCTTCATCGAATAGACACGCTTGCTGTCTATGAAGGTCTATCACTCGCGACGATCTGATTACCGCGGATGTACCGGAATTAGTAACGGCGTTGAGTAGCTCGAGCCCGCTTAGGATACAGTCCTGAGCGGGTTTTTGTTGAGTGCCATGCGTCGCAGCGCGAGAGCCGACCGTAATATCTGTCGATCCAGGTTTCGCGCAAAATCGGTCGACATGGCCTGACAATTCGTCCTTTTGGGAAATATGCATGGAAAGCCGCGTCCTTGAGTTTCTGGAAAACTGGGTCGCGCAGAATGTTCGCGCAACCGGTAATGCCACTGACAAAACAGTCGAGGTCGAGCGACTCATCGAGATGTTCAAGCAACACGCCAGAATGGCGGGCATTCGAGACGCCGACATTCAACAGGCAACCGCGCATACCGATCTGGCGGAATATATGCGGCGCGCGGCTGAACCCACGAAGAGCTAGTCAGCTCGATCGGTAAAACAACGCGCAATAGAGGAACAGCAATGAAGAGAGCACTGAAAACAGGCGACAAAGTCTATTTTGATGGCCCATTCTCGGTCGGAGCGTCCTCGCCCTACACGGTCGTCAGGGTTATGCCTCTCGAGAAGGATGATCTGCCGCGCTATCGCATCAAGAATGCCGGAGAAAGCTTCGAACGCGTCGCTCACGAAGATCAGTTGCGGCGCGTCAGTTGAACGAAGTCTTGATGCTAATCCGATGCGGAGAGCGCATCACGGAGAGCACAGTGAGACGCGATTATCAGGACCTATTGCTGCTTCAACCTGAGAGCGCAATATCTTGAGCATACATTCGCTTGCGGCCGCCAAAGTCTAAGACCGACTTGAAGAAGCCCTTAAATGCCCGCGTGAAGCAGTTGCGCGCGAAGCCGCAGTGTCGGTGGCGGGCATGCAGTGCAGCTGTGATGCGCTGAAAAATATCTCGCGAAGGACGACGCAGATCGCGATGAAATAAAAAGCCCGGCGTGAGCCGGGCTTCCTTCTGCGTCGATGAAAACGCGCAGATTATTTCTGCTGCTCGCCAGGCTTGTTAGCCGGCTTATCGCCCTGAGTCTGCTGAGGATTAGCGGGATTGCCGCCCGGCTGGGTGGTCTTCGGGGCTTCATTGGAAGATCCACCAGTATTGCTTGAAGTATTGGACATTGAAAAGTCCTCTCTAAATACCTGAAAAAATTTCCGGGTACACAATAGAGATGGGGCGTATGAGGAAAATTACAAGCACAAGCAAAATCATTCTTTGTGAATATTGATTGGCGAGTATCGAAATTAGCGCGCAACACTGCATCGCTTTGAAAAAGGGAATCGAGATGAAATGGGAATATCAAATCGTAAAAGCCGAAACATCCGATGCGTTTCAAGCATCGCTCAATGCTCTTGGTGCTGAGGGATGGGAGGCAATCTCAGGAGCTTACATGCTCGGGGAGCCAAAGCGTACGGCGCTGGGCCACGGTATGCCCCTCACGACGACCCCCGGCGCGCCAATATGGATGTCGACCATGAAGCGAGCATTGGCATAGGCTACGCGGCAATTCCCGATCTCTGAACCAAAAACAACCTGCACATGAAAATGAGCCCACTCTCGATGGGCTCATTTCTGTCGATCACGAAGCAAGCGCTACTCGACACTGGCCGGCATGCGCGCAACCGACATGAGCGGCTGCGCGATCTGGTCCAGCAGTTGTCCGGCGTTTTGTTCCTCGCCGAGCGACGTCGTCAGTAGCACGATATACGGTTGCCGAAGCTGCAAGGCGAGATTGCGGCCGTCGTATACGCGGCGATGTCGTAATGCTCGACACGTTGCGCAGCCCCGATCAGAGCGAGATCCGCCGGCACGTCGTCCTTTTCCTTACCATCGCTCATGACATCTTCGCCTTCCTCCACGAGCCCGGCCATGCCTTTGCAAGGCTTTGCCCGCGCCGGAGCATCGCGGAGTTCGAAGCAACATCGAGGAGTTCGAGGCTTTGAGAGGCGCAAAAGCCGGCTGTCATAGTCTTTCATAAAAAACGGATGCCGCTTCTCCGAGCCTATTTGTAATGGCGTCGTCTCAGCGGCGGCTCAGCCGACGGGCATTGGCTTTCACGGTGCGGAGCGCCGGACGAAGTCCCGCGGTCGCGATCTCTGCTCCCGCATTCGGGTAATCGGAAAACGGCATTCGTCCGGTAGTGGCCTCGACCATCAACTGGATGGCCAGCCGGTGCGCTGCGAACAGGCCTTCGCTGTATGCACTCAGTTTTTCGCTGACCATTCGGTTGCATTCGCCAGTATGCGCCGGAATTCCGATCATCGGAAGGCGATGCCAAAGCGTTATGCCGGTGTGCAATCCCGCCTGAGTAAGACGAGATGCAAGCTGCTGCGAATTCGTGCGTGATTTTCGTCCCATGACTATCACAAGTGCCAGCAGCCCCATTCGTTCCGGTATGCCGCCGAGCATCGTCATCACCGGCAAGCCGCCGCGCTCAGACGCAGCGCGACGTCCGTCGACGCCGTGGAGGTCGATGACCGGGCCATTCGGATCGTCGGCAGCAAAGAAGTGCCGTAGGCCGTCATTGCGGGCAAACGGACTGGGAACGGAAATTTTCGTGGTTTTCTAAGCAAATGGCGCGCCACTCGGGATGAAGATGGGCACCGCGATATCTGGCAAATTTCCCTGAAACTGTAGCCAGAGAAAATAAGACACATCTCAACAATCAAAAGATGTTGAAAACATCCGTGTAGTCTCCTGGTCGTACTCCGATGCGAAAAAATTTGCCTCCTGTGAGGCCGCCTCGTCGCCCTTACAACCGCATTTGTGAGTTGCCGGGACATTTTTGTCCCAATCGAGATCAACAGCGCTCTCGCAGCCTATAGACCGACCACAGATGGTTCGCCTCGCACCAATTCGAGACGAGCGCTGCTACATCGCTAACTTGCGGCTGAATAAACGACAGCTCCATGTTGTCTCTTTTCGCAAACACGGAAGGAGACTAACAGATGAGCGCCTCGCTAATTAGACAACGTATTGTGAACTTTATGCTGGCTGCAGGATTTCCCACATCCATCAGTCGGCTCGTAGCAACGCGAGCACCGGCAACAACACTGACGCCAACAAATTCGTCACCACGCCAGGCAAGGCCCGCTCGGAAACCGGAAACGCCGGCGACAGCCCCGCTGCACCCGAACCCGCCTACGCCGCAACAGGTGCAGATGCAACTGTGGGAAGCGATGAACATCATCGCGGCCACGGCGCCCGACTGCACCACGGCCGGAAATCCAGAGATTGACGCGGCTTGGGCCCGCGTCGGAGACCGGCTCGGCTCCTATCTCCAAGCCCTCATCCATCTTCGCCGCGACCTTCCGACCTTCGTCGAGCGGAGAAATTACCCACGACGGAACCCCGCGATTGAGAGCGTGACCGAGCAGTTGGTCGCCTGGACTTTTGACGTGTGCTCAGCACTGACACGAGAGATCGACGTCGTGACCACCGCGATTTGGAAGGAGGCACCACTCGCGGCTTACGACGACGTGAATGACGTCCTCGCGCGGCACTTGGAACACATGATGCGCGGCCTGCCAGCGACGGTGACCTACCTTGATGGGCCTGTCGCCAAGCGGGAATGCCATGTTCGAGACAACACACGATCCGACGCTTATCCGGAAGGACGGGTACTCATCACACGACTGCTCGAACTCGGTCCAGGCGGAAAGCTAGAAATCCTAGACAACGGCGGCGGTACTCTATCGCGGCAGCAATCGATCAAGCCGTCACATAATTTGGTATTCGCAAGAGCTGCCACAAAACACCTTTGTTTCACGTTTGTCGAAAATCGCTTCATGTACTCGGATAGTCTCTGTGTGATTCCTGGGCTGAACTTTTCGTTGTTTGCCGTTCTAAGCTCCGATCTCCACACTATTTGGGCGTGGGAACGCGGCTCACGAATGAAGCAGGACCTGAGATATTCACATCGATCGAACAAGGCTTGCGCCGCGGTGAGGAAGGCGGCGTACACCGACTTCCGAGCTTATACCGTCATCGAGCGCGATGGACAGAACCTATCTGGATTGACCTCGGTGCCGCTTTCCTTCATCAGGATGGCGCCGGTATGAATGTGCTACTCCCCTTCGTCTTCCTTGGCGACTACATCGACCGCGGCGCGGACAGCCGCGGCGTCACCCAGACCATCATGGACATGCAGACCGCCGATCCCGAACGGGTCATCGCCCTCGCCGGCAACCACGAGGCCCTTCTCCTTCGTGCCGACAACTTTATCGATGAGGCGAGATGGCTCGACAGCGGCGGGGACGCCACCCTACGATCCTACGGGATCAGTTCAATGACAGAATTTCCGCAGGACCATCTCACCTGGATTGGCAACCTGCCGACCATTACGACGACGAACAACGGCTCTTCGTCCACGCCGGTATCCGCCTTGGCATCCCGCTAGACCAACAAACCCGCGAGGACATGCTCTGGATTCGCGAGCCGTTCCTATCCGCCGACATAAACCACGGCCGCCTCATCGTGCACGGACACACGCCGCAGCGGGACGGCAAACCCGACATTCATCCCAACCGGGTCAACCTCGACACTGGCGCAGTCTTTGGCCGGAAGCTCACCGCCGCGGTATTCATCGACAGCGAGCAGATGCCGATGGAATTTCTGCAGGCCTGATGTCGAAAATATCAACCGCACTACGGCGCTCATTCTTCAGTGTTTCCTTGCTTTACAAAGACTTTCAGCATTTGAGGAGCAGCAGATAATCCTGGTGACTGGATCGCGACGTTCAGAACGCGGTTTTCAACAATTTGCACGGTTAGAGCGACACCCCGAGCCTGCTAACGACACGCGCCAAGCCGACTCGGGGGCCCGCGGACAAAGTGCCCGCGAACAGGTATCCATCATCGAACAGGTCATGCTCCTTCAGTTGGCAACAAAAATAAGCAAGAAAGAAGCTGTCAAAGCCGCAGTCGTATTGGCTGCTAAAGCCTATCCTAAAATTACTGATAGAATGCAGGTCGCAACAAAGCTGTTTACTTGGGAATTCGTTGATATAATTCGCAAGGTCTAACCGGGGATAAAGCAATGAAAGCGTTTTTGCTTGCATGCGCAGGTGCTGTGATTCTCGCCGTCGTGTCCGCTGGAGCCTTGAACACCGTCCAGGAATCCGTCCAGCAGGCCTTCGTCACAACCGGCGTTCGTTTATAAGCGAACCTCGCTGGCGCTATTCCCTAGCGCCAGCGGCCGATGTGCGACCTGTATGTTTCCGACGCGGCGCGCCTACTCCGCCGGCGTTGAAAGAGGGCGCCGCGGAACGTCGCCGGACTTGGCCTTCGTCATTTCCTCCTGAAGCCAGAGCGAATGATGCTCTTTGGCCCAATTTAAATCGACGGTACCTTCACCCATTGCCTCGAATGCACCTTCCATCCCAATCGTACCGATGTAAATGTGCCCGAGCATGACCGCGATAAACAAAACCGCCACG
This sequence comes from Pseudomonadota bacterium, assembly GCA_023386635.1. Taxonomy (GTDB): domain Bacteria; phylum Pseudomonadota; class Alphaproteobacteria; order Rhizobiales; family Xanthobacteraceae; genus Pseudolabrys. Next base: position 58,167 of record JAEWJH010000024.1, on the reverse strand, counting down.
GTCGCATGCACCATCTGGGCATTTTGCATGGTGACAATGGTGGTACCGTAGAACGGGAACATCAGCAGATAACCCGATACGGCAACCGCCGTGCCGCCGATCACCACAATCCAGTAGATCGCCTTTTGGCCGGCGTTGAAGCGATACGCAGGCGGATGATCGTGGCCGACGATGCCGCCCCCTCGCTTGAGCCATTCAACGTCGACCTTATTAGGGATGTTGCCCGCGATCCACATGAGGAAAATCAACACGACGCCGATCGTGAACGGAAAGCTCAAATAGTTGTGCGCGTATTTGGCGGCTTCCGACCACGTCGTGAACGCCTCGGGTCCGATCAAAGGCAACAGAAGCGGACGCCCGAATGTGATGTTCAATCCGGACACAGCGAGAATGATGAAGCACGTCGCCGTCATCCAGTGGACGAAGCGCTCCGCCGCGTTGAAGCGCACGATGGTCCGCCCTGATCTTCCGCTTTCCAGCTTGACCATGCCGCGCCAGAGATAGAACACCACTAAAAGCGCCAGGACGCCGAGGATGGCGATACCGCCAATCCAGCGCAGCGTGACGCCGTGGAAATGGCGCCAGTCGCGGCCCGCCGGCTGCTCCAGGACGCGGGAGCGTTGGTCGGGGATCGACACACGACCCTGGATGCGGTCGAGCTCCTGCAGCAGCTGCTGTTCCTTCACAGCGCTTGCGGTCGGATTCACCTGCGAGGGCTGCTGCGCGGCGACCGGGCCGGACAGCGCCAGCAGGACAGCAAGCGCAAGCGCGCCGGCGATGAAGCGGATGTGCCTCGAAAGCGTCGCCATGCGAAATCTCCCTGATCTTTTGTCGGCTTGCCTGGCGGCGCGGTCGATCCGCGCCACGGGTCACTTGAGCATTACGACGCTATGGTCTCACGGTAAGCCGTCTGCCAGCCCCACGCGCCGGATCCGTAACCGCGCTTGGTGACGCGCTCCTTGTAGATTTTCGCGATCACCTCGCCGTCGCCGGCCAGGAGCGATTTAGTCGAACACATCTCGGCGCAGAGCGGCAGTTTGCCTTCGGCGAGACGGTTGGCGCCGTATTTCGCGTATTCTTCCTTGCTGCCGTCAGCTTCCGGACCACCTGCACAGAACGTGCATTTGTCCATCTTGCCGCGCGAACCGAAATTGCCGACCTTGGGATATTGCGGCGCGCCGAACGGACAGGCGTAGAAGCAATAGCCGCAGCCGATGCATAAATCCTTGGAGTGCAGCACGACCGCATCGGCGGTGGTGTAGAAGCAATTCACCGGGCAGACCGCCGCACAAGGGGCGTCGGTGCAATGCATGCAAGCCATCGAGATCGACCGCTCGCCAGGTTTGCCGTCGTTGATGGTCACAACGCGACGACGGTTGATGCCCCACGGCACCTCGTTCTCGTTCTTGCAGGCCGTGACGCAGGCATTGCATTCGATGCAACGATCGGCGTCGCAAAGGAATTTCATACGGGCCATGGTTGTTGCTCCTTATGCCGCGGTGATCTGGCAAAGAGTCACTTTGGGTTCCTGCATACCGGTCGCCGGGTCATAGCCATAACTGGTGATCGTGTTGGCGCTTTCGCCGAGCACGATGGGGTCTGTCCCCTTCGGGTAATTGCTGCGCATGTCGACGCCCTGGAACCAGCCGCCGAAGTGGAACGGCATCCAGGCGACGCCCTTGCCGACCCGCTCGGTGACAAGCGCCTTCATCCTGGCCTTTGAGCCGTTCTCAGCGCCGGTCACCCAGACCCAGCCCCCGTCCTTGATGCCGCGGTCGGCGGCATCGGCAGTGCTGATTTCGATGAACATGTCCTGTTGAAGCTCGGCGAGCCACGGATTGGTTCGCGTTTCTTCGCCGCCGCCTTCGTATTCGACCAAGCGGCCGGTCGAGAGGATCAGCGGGAATTGCTTGGCGATGCCCTTGTCGACCGCCGCTTTCTGAACCGAGAAGCCGATGTTCGGCAGCCGGAACTGCTTGGCGTCGGGCAGCGTCGGATATTTCGACACCAGATCGACGCGCGGCGTGTAGATCGGCTCACGATGCACGGGGATCGGGTCCGGCAAGCCGAACGCATTCATACGCGCCTTGCCGTTGCCGTAGGGAATGCAGCCGTGCTTGAGCGCCACGCGCTGGATGCCGCCGGACAAGTCGATCGACCACGAGACCGAGTCCGGGGCCGTGGGATTGATCTTGTTGATCACGGCCATCTCGGCTTCGGTCAGATCCGTATCCCAGCCGAGCTTCTTGAGCACCGCCAGCGTGAACTCCGGATAGCCGTCCTTGATCTCGGAGTCCTTCGAGAACGAACCATCGGCCAGCAGGCTGACCTTGCGAGTCGTGCCGTCCGGCAGCTTTTCCTCGCGTTCGAGACCGAAGCGCGGGCGGAACGTGCCGCCGCCATCCATCGCCGCAAGGTTGGTGTTGTACAGCAGCGGCGTTCCCGGATGGCGAACCTCCGGCGAGCCCCAGCACGGCCACGGCAGGCCGTAATAGTCGCCGCCGATTTCCGGCAAATCTTTCGCAGCGCGCATCGTCACCAGGTCGAACTTGTCCTGGTTCTTCATATGCGCCTTGATCCGCTCCGGAGATTGGCCGCAATAGCCGGTTGACCAGCTGCCGCGGTTGATTTCCCGCAGGATATCCTCGGCCACCGGTAGATTGTTCTCGACCTTGATGTTCTTGAACATCTTGTCGGCGAAACCGAGCTTCTTGGCGATAAGGTACATGACCTCGAGGTCGTCCTTAGACTCGAAGATCGGCTTGACGACCTGCTCACCCCACTGCATCGCGCGATTGGTCGCAATGCGGGAGCCCTTGCACTCGAACTGGGTCGCCACCGGCAACAGGTAGGTGCCATCCTTGCGGCCGGCCTGCACCGACAACGACGCCCAAGTAGTCGGATGCGGGTCGGCGATGACCAGCAGATCCAGCGCCTTGAACGCCTTCATCGATTCCGGGATGCGGGTGATGCTGTTGCTGGCATGTCCCTGCACGAACATCGCCCGGATGTTGTCCTTCTGGGCGACATCGGCTTTCGGCAAGAGCACGCCGTCGAACCAGCGCGTCAGCGGAATACCGGGCGTGTTCATCATCTTCGGATCGTCGAACCGGCCCTTCAGCCACTCGAAGTCCGTCTCCCAGACGCGGGACCAGTGCTTCCAGGCGCCTTCCGCGAGGCCGTAATAGAAAGGAAGCGTCACGATATCGAGGCCGACGTCGGTGGCGCCCTGAACATTATCGTGGCCGCGCAGAATGTTCGCACCGGTGCCCGGCTTGCCGACATTGCCTGTCATCAACAACGCGATGCAGCTCGCCCGCACGTTCGCCGTCCCGACCGAATGCTGGGTCTGCCCCATGCACCAGATCAGCGTTGCCGGCTTCTGCGTGGCGAACATCTTGGCGATGCGTTCCATCTGTGCGCCCGGAACGCCGGTGACACGTTCGCATTCCTCCGGATTCCACTTCTCGACTTCCTTGCGGAGATCGTCGAACCCGTAGACGCGCTGCTTGATGAATTCCTTGTCTTCCCAGCCGTTCTTCAGAATGTGCCACATCATCCCGTACAGCACGGGAATATCGGTGCCAGGACGGAACCGTGCATACTCGGTCGCATGCGCCGCCGTGCGGGTCATACGCGGATCGAAAACGATGAAGTTGCCTTTGTTCAACTCCTTTGACTCAAGCATGTGTTGCATGCCGACCGGGTGCGCCTCGGCAGCGTTACTGCCAATATAGATCAGCGTCTTCGCATTCCGCATATCGTTGATACTGTTGGTCATCGCACCGTAGCCCCAGGTATTGGCTACGCCGGTGACCGTGGTGGAATGGCAGATGCGCGCTTGATGGTCGGTGTTGTTGGTACCCCAATAGGCACCGAGCTTGCGGAACCAGTATGACGCCTCGTTAGTCATCTTGGCTGAGCCGAGCCAATAAACCGATTCCGCGCCCGATTTCTCGCGTATCTGCATCAGCTTGTCGCCGATCTCGTCGATGGCAACGTCCCACGACACGCGCGTCCACTGGCCGTTGGCGAGCTTCATCGGGTAACGCAGCCGGCGATCGCTGTGCACGAGCTCGCGCACCGACGCGCCCTTGGCGCAGTGCGAACCGCGATTGATCGGCGAATCCCAGCTCGGCTCCTGGCCGATCCACACGCCATTCAGCACTTCGGCCGTGACGGTGCAGCCGACGGCGCAATGGGTGCATATGCTCTTGCGAATAGTTGCGCCTGCCGTCAGCGGACCGGCGGTCGCCGCATCGGCTTTGCGCACACCGCCGAGCGGAAGAGCGCCAAGCGCTGCAAGACCACCGGCAGCGACGCCCGAGCGGCGCAGAAACGTCCGGCGATCGAGCCCACCACCCGGTTGAGAAAGCCCAACCGGCATTGCGCCACGGGTCGCGGGCCGCACGGAGGCTTGACGTTGCGTTCTTTTGATCAGCATGGACGTCTCCCTCAACCCGGATAACGGTTGACGCGATAATATGCTTTCACATGGTCGGATTCTTTGTAGCGGGCCTTGCGCTTCTCATCGTTGTTTTCGCTATCGGCGCGCGCCTCACCGACCAGCGGTGCGGCGACGGTGGCGCCTGCCGCGACGGCGCCAACGCCAAGACCACGAAGAAACTCACGACGTCCGACCGCCGATTTCTTTTCCGTTGTCATCGCGTCATTCTCCTCAAATTCTCATCATTCGAGCACGGATCAACCGGCGAGCGTGAAGGCTTCAGTTTCGATTTCCAGGAACAGGCGACCCAACGTTCCGACCTGCCTGTAAAAGTCTGCGCTGTCCGCGCGTTCCATGTCGGCGAACAGGCGGCCCATCCACGGCGCGACATGCTTGTCGAAAATCTGCCGCTCAGCCTCTTCGCCGCTTGGGAAACTGCCGCCAGCCAACGCGGCCATAATCTCGCACAGCGTGGCTGCGTGATCCTCCGGCTCAAAATTATTATCGACGCGCTCGATCCCCAGTTGCGCAAGATCCTCGCGCAATCGCGACAACGGACGCTCGTTGAGGAAGCCGGTGAGATAATACGATGCGTAAGGCAGCAACTCGCCGCGGCCGAGGCCGATGAACAGATCGAAATATTCGCGTTCAATTTGCGCGAGCGTCAGCCGCGATGCGGCTTCCGCCAATCCCAAATGCGCCACGCCGATCGGCGTAGCATCACCGCGCAGCCCGGCGAGCTGCGTCAGCAGATTTTTCGACGGCGCACGCGACAGCAGCGCCGACAACAGGGCGTATTCCTGCGCGCGCCCCGCATCGACTTCGTCGACAGATGCCGCCACGATACCCTCGCCATAAAGATCCGGCCGCAGCCGCACACGCGAGACACCGGTCGCCTTTTCGACCACGATCACGCGCTCAGCGGGAACCTGGTTCCAGTTCGAGACAGACGGCTGCGCAACGCCAATCCGGCGCGCCAACTCGGTCACGCCGCCGGCAGCTTCGATCGCTTCATTGAGACCCGGATCGCGCATGGTATTCCTTGACCGGAAGAAGCGCTGTAGCGGTCTTTCATCAGAATAATTAAAAGGTACGTCTCTCTTGCAGAGATCGTCAACCTCGCCATAGCCAACAGCTATATCTTTCTCATGGGAGGTCGTTTATCGAGGCAACGCGCCGCCATGTGTGCGACGCGGCACAAACCCCGCGCTGTCATCCTCGGGATACTGCGCTGCAATATCAATTTGAGTCGGCCCAGCCACCCGCTCGGACCGATTGAATTGCGGTTCGGCGTCATCCGTGCCGGACATCCTTGCCGCCGAATCGTCGGCACCGTCTATCGCGTTGGAATCTTTTGCTGAGTCGTTTTCTGGTTCAGCCGCCAGGACAACGTCGTCAGAGGACATAACGTCCTCGGCGCCGGCTTGTACCTCACCCATCACCTGTGCCAGCATCCGGCGCACTTCTTCGGGCGATTGGTCGAGCGGTCCAAAACCCGGCATCGCGTTCGGATCATTGAAGTCCCACGCATTCTCGGCGAGCCCGATAAAATCGCGGATAGCCGGGTCCGTGGACCATGCGCGACGAAGCGCCGCACGTGTCAGGTCAAGCGGGACTTCTCGTTTCAGAAACCCGGAGATATCGGTGCCTTCAACGATCGAATCGATCGGCGGCAAGCTGGCGAGATCGAATTCCTCTTTCTCGCTTGTCTCGCTTGCTGCGCCCGTCTCGTCGGGTGTTGCCGATACTTCGCCGGACGGCGACGACACCGCCGGCGCATCCGCCGTATCGTCCGATGGCACGATTGGCTCCGCCGCCGCGCGCTTGCGGCGCGACCATCGGCTCAGGAAATCCTCACCGCCGCTCATTCGTCCGACTTCCCGGGATCGCGACGCGCCAACGCTTCAGGATCGGCACGCCCGCGTTTGCGTTTCTGGAACTGCCGCTCGACATGATGTTCGCTGACGAAATCTTCTACTGCGTCGCGGATCGCCTCCGGCATCGGCACGTCCTCGACCAGATAGGTTGCCGCTTCGGTAAAACCTTCACCTTCCGCAGGATCGGCCGTGACCGCCTCGATCGTATAGGGGTGGTCGCCGTCGGATGGACTCAACACCACCCAGACACCTGGAGTTCCGGACGCGAGATTATCCCGATAATGCGTCGTCTCGGTGCGGTAGAACTCCATTGTCGCGCCGCCAACGTAAAACTCCGTCACATCGGCTTCTTCGCGCAGCACTGTCCACGGCTTCAAATCGGGTTGACCCGGCAGAACCGCAGTCGGGCGCCAGATGAAGTCGACCCATTTCGAATCCGCTTTACGCCGCTCGACCACGACACCAACCGAAATGCTCAACAACGATGCGGTGCTCAACTCACGGCCTCCAGTTGCTTGACGGGCAGACCGGCCAGAAGATTTTGCGGCTTCATGCGCAGCAATTTGTCCGGGGTCATCGCCAAGAGCAGATAGACCGGCTCGTCGCGCACCGCGTCAGCAACTATCGCGGGATCCCCAAATGTCAGCCGGAACAATCCGACCACACGTCCCGCACGCGCATCGTCGAGCGCTTCCGAGTTCCACAACTGATCGCCGATCGCCGTCGCTTCTGAATCGAGCCCGACATACCAGGTGAACTTTGCATCCTGCAGCCCGGTCAGCGGCTCGATTGTCACGTCGATCGCCATGAGATGCCAAATCCAGCGCGTCATCGCAACGGCCAGTGCGCGAAGCCCATCGCGGCCACCGGTGAGATCGAGCGCCATGTCGAACATGTCGCTGCGCTCCCAGTAACTTTGCGCGTTCTCGTCGGCCAGAATGTCGATCTGCGCCTCGGAAGGAACGCCCAGCATCGATACCAGCGGCGACAGCGGGGTCACACTGGTTCCAGCGATTTTCTCCTCGTCGGCAACGAGCAGCGATCCCTCGTGCAGCGTGACGCGCTGGACCCGGAAGAACAGCTCGGCAGCCCGCAGCACCAGCGAATCCTCGCATTCGTCGAGCGCATTGCGCAGGATGACATGCGTCAACTGATTGACAAACAAAGGAGGCAATCTCACCGATCCACCGCGCATGAGCGCCAGGTAGGCCGCTTCCAACGTCGGGTGCCGCAACAGCAGGTCACGAAATGCCAGAACAAACTGCCAGTTTTCGCGCGCATCGGCATCGACGATCATCGCGATTTCATCCGCGCTGACGGGACGACGTGGATTTTCCAGTAACGCCGCATGCAACGTGCGCTCCACCGCGCAGGCATCCTGCGGCGGCACAAGTTCGGGACGCACAAAATAGGCTTTCAGGAATTCATCGGTCACGGTGAGACCACGGCCGGCGGCCCGGTCGAGTAGATGATGTCCGCAGGAAATCCAGAAATCCTTCATGTCCTCTCTCGCTCCGTCCCGCCGCCAATCATCCCCACCAGATCGACGTGCTCGGCAGGCTGCTCCTCGTTCTCTGCATCCTTGAACGAGAAGACGCGCCACGGCTTCGGACCGTTGCGCGGCTGCAGGGTGCGGAATGCCTCGCGGATCTCGCCGTTCCCGGTGCTGCGGTGAACAGCCACCAGCGTATCTCGAGGATGATCGCACAACGATCGCACGAATGCGATTTCATCCTCGGCCGCATGGCGGGCAGTCGCCAGATCGGGGGCGCCGAGTTTGTCGATGAGTTGTTGCGCCAGGAGCTCGACCACGGCGGCGCGATCATCCGCAGACGCTTCGACAATCTGCACCAGCGTCGACCAGCCCCACGACTGTACACCGAGAAATCCGCTGCGAAACGCCGAGCGTACTTTGCCTTCGAGGATCGACGGATCACGATCCCAAAACCGGAACGCGCCCGACACAGCCCACTCACCGGGCTCGGCCACCGGATCGAACACGAACGTATCCGATGGATCGAGCGCGATCGTGCGCAGCAGCTTGATGGTCGGATCGGTCAAAGTCTTGGCCCTCGCGTTACGGGATCGAACCACGACGGAGCCGTCAAAGCGGGCAGTAATTTATGGCGGTCGACATCTGTCCTGCCGGTCCGGCGCGTCAGGAGATCGCCATTATCGTCGATCCTTGAGCTGACACCACGCTCGCGCGGCAATCGCTGCAGATATTCCTTCGCGACCTCACCGAAGCCCTGCGTCTGCCACATGTGGGTTGCGACCATCAGATGGCGCGCAAAACTTTCCGTGATCTGCTTTGCGCCGACATCGTCGAACCCCTCCTGTTCCAGTGCCGAGGCGAGCGGATGCACCCCTGGCTCCGCACCGGTCATCGACACAGTGCGGATCATCGCGCCGAAGACGGTCCAGGCCGGCGGCTCGTCTTCCCGCGCATCTTTTGGCCAGCCGAGTCGCCCGCCGCCGACGAGCCCGCCGTCAATGCGGATCGCATCGGGCCAGTCGATCGCCACCATTTTCTCGGGCGGCGCATAAGCAAGCAGCGCATCCGTCAGTGCGGTCATCCCGGCGTAGAGAACGCGGCGCGCAGTGCGCAACGGCTCGTCCGGCTCCAGCACCACTGCGAATTCGGCGAGATCGAAGCGGCCGACATACGTCAGAGTTCCCGCACCGGCTTCGGCGGCGATATCGATGGCGTGCTGGAACGCATCACCCATCTCCCGCAACGTCACCAGCGTGAACGGCGGGGGCAAACTGAGAACCGGGGCAAATGGCTCACGGGACCGGCCGGCCGATGTCACTGATGGTCTCCGCGGATACTTTGTAGTCGTTATAATATAGCATATACTTATGGACAGCGGTGGGTTTAAACGAATTCGCGCACCATCTGTCGCCACCTCGACAAACCGATCCAAGGTTTGCGGGTCGCCTTTGGAACAACGACACCATGGCGGATCGACCTCGAAAAATCCTGGCGTGTTCATGCGAGAACACGATGCCGCTCGACGCCGAAGCGATAAGGCGCGGCTGCCATGGCGCCGAAGTGGCGACGGCAAACCATCTGTGCCGCTCCGAAATCAGCCGCTTTCGCGCTGCGATGGCGGAAGGCGGGCCTGTCACTGTCGGCTGCACCCAGGAATCCCCGCTGTTTACCAACGAAGCCGGAGAGAAGGCCGGTGCCATCTCGTTCGTCAATGTACGCGAAAATGCCGGCTGGTCCGCAGATGGCGCGCAGGCCGGGCCGAAGATGGCCGCGCTATTCGCAGCCGCCGCCGAGCCGATGCCGGACTATCCACTGATCAGCCTCTCCAGTAACGGCGTTACATTAGTATATGGCCGCGACGAGCGGGCGATCGAAGCCGGCAAGCTGCTTGCCGAGCATCTCGACATCACCGTGCTCATCACCAAGCCCGGTCCGCTGACGCCACCGCGCATTGCCGATTTTCCGATCGTCAAGGGTACGATCCGCATCGCCAAAGGCCATCTCGGCGCCTTTGAACTGACGGTCGACGATTTCGCCGCGCCGCTGCCTTCGTCACGGGAGGTCTTGGTGTTTGACGCGCCGCGTGACGGGACAACTTCGCACTGCGATCTGGTGCTCGACCTGACCGGCGGCACGCCACTGTTTCCGGCGCACGAGTTGCGCGACGGCTATCTGCGCGCCGACCCCGGCGATCCCGCCGCCGTGCTGCGCGCGGTGATGACGGCGCGCGACCTGACCGGCAGCTTCGACAAGCCGCGCTACGTGAATTTCAGCGGCAGTCTCTGCGCGCATTCGCGCTCGAGCATCGTCGGCTGCCATCGTTGCCTCGATCTTTGCCCAACCGGGGCCATCACGCCCGCCGGCGATCAAGTTGCCATCAACGCCGAAGTGTGCGCCGGTTGCGGCCAATGCGCTGCGGTCTGTCCGACGGGAGCCGCGTCTTACGCATTGCCGCCTGCCGACGCCTTGCTCCGCAAGCTGCGCACGATGCTCTCCACATACTGCGCCGCCGGCGGCGAGCAGGCCGTCATCTTGCTGCACGACGACGACCACGGCGGCGCTCTGATCGACGCGCTGGCGCGGTTTGGCGATGGCCTTCCGCACAATGTCATGCCGCTTGCGGTCAACGAAATCACCCAGGTCGGACTTGAAACGATTGCCGCCGCGTTCGCCTATGGCGCTTCCGGCATACGGTTTCTGCTGCGCGCGAAGCCGCGTCACGATCTTGCCGGCTTGTACAGAACCCTTGCGCTCGCCGAACCCGTCCTAACCGGACTCGGTTTCGGCGACGGCTGCATCGCCACCATAGAGACGGACGATCCCGACAGGCTCGGTGAATTGCTGCGTGCCGTTCAGCCAGCCATCGTCGCAGCAAAACCCGCGAGCTTTGTGCCGGTCGGCGGCAAGCGTGAAATCATGCGGCTCGCCGTGCGTGAGCTCCATCGTGTGGCCCCTGCGCCGGTCGACATCATTCCCCTTCCACAGGGCGCGCCATTCGGCACCGTCAATGTGAACGCCGAAGGCTGCACCCTCTGTCTGTCGTGCGTCTCCTCCTGCCCGACCGGCGCATTGTCGGACGACCCCGACAAGCCGATGCTTCGTTTTTCCGAGGATGCGTGCGTGCAATGCGGCCTTTGCGTCGCAACGTGCCCGGAGAAGGTCATCAGCCTAACGCCGCAGATCGATTTCCGCGCCGCGACCGCGCGACCGCGCGTCATGAAGGAAGAACAGCCGGCCCATTGCATTCGTTGCGGCACGGCATTCGGCGTCAAGAGCAGTGTCGACCGGGTGGTGGCCAAGCTGGAAGGCCAGCACTGGATGTTCAAGAACTCGGCCAAGCGGCTCGACGTGGTGCGGATGTGCGCGGACTGCCGCGTGATCACCATGAGCGAAGAGAAGTTCGATCCGTTCACCGGCATCCCCGAACGCGCCCCCCCGCGCACCACGGACGATTATTTGCGCGAGCGCGAAGAGAAATCAGAGACCTGACAACTTTCTGCGACACCGTTCGCGCCACATCATTATTTCGTGGCTTTCGCGAGAAAATCCGTCAGCGCCTTGCGATCCTCCGCAGAGCCGAGCTGCTGCTCCGGCATCTTGGTGCCGGGTGTGTAGGCCGTCGGACCAACCTCGAACAGTTTGGCCACCGTTTCGGGTGTCCAGACGATGTCCATTTTTGTGAGCGCGTCGGAAAAATTATAGCCGGGCAAGCTCGCGATCTTGCGGCCAAAAATCCCGGCAAGCGTAGGGCCGGCGCGAGGGCTGTCGTTCGGCGATAATGTGTGGCAAGCGACACAGGCCCGAAACACTTCGGCACCATGATCTCCCGCATAAGCTGCCAGCGGATCTTCCGGAAGGCCGGCCACGGTGAAACCGATCGGGTTGCCGGTCACCGCATCCCAGCGGCGGATCACGTGATCAGCACCGCCGGTCAGCAGCGTGCGGTTGTCGGGGAAGAAGGCCACAGACCACACTGGCAGCCCCGGACCGACCAGCGTTCGGGTGACCTTGCGCTCTTTGCGTTCCACCAATGTGACCGACCCTCGAATGCCAGCTGCGGCAATAAGGGCGCCATCCTGCGACATTGCGATGGCAATGACCGGTGACGACTCCGCCTGCATCTCACCGGTGCGCACACCCGCTTTCGTCAAGAAATAGATCTTGCCGTCTGCTCCGCCGGCGACAATCTCGCCGTCTGGCGCGACGGACACGGCATTGAGCGGGGATGGCAAAGCCACGACGGTTGGCGACCCCGCACCGCCAACTGGCCAGATGCGCAACGTCAAATCGTAGCCGACGCTGACGAGCGCCCGACCGTCCGGGGTAAATGCAACGCCGTTGACATTCTGCGTATGCCCTTCAAACACACCGACGGCGTCGCCTACAACGCTCCAAAGACGAACAGTGCGATCCCACGAGGCGGTTGCCAGCATCGAACTGTCCGGGGCCACTGCGAGTGCGGCAATCAGCGCACTATGCCCCTCGAACGCCATATCCGGCTGCGGTCGGCCCGGACGCCACAGTACAATCCGCCCATCGGCACCAGCGGTGACCATACGCCCATCTTGCACAAAACCGACGGCATTGACCGCGCCGGCATGGAAGCGCAACACCTGCTGCGCGGCATGACGCGCCAGCGACCAGCGAATGGCGGAACTATCGAAGCTACCGGAGATGGCAGTCGCGCCATCAGGTGAAATGGCCAAAGCCCGTACAGGGCCACCGTGACCGCGCAGTTGCGCAAGCACGTTTCCCCGCGTCACAAGATCGACCGAAACAGCAAACAAAACAATGCAAAAGCAACGCCGCCAAAGCATCGAAAGACCTGTTGTTCACACAGGGGAGCAACTCTAACCAGCGACAGCGGCCATGGCGAGACAAGAGAACCGGCAACGCAAGCGTAACAGCCAGTCGACCACCGCGCCCGTTCCGCGCTGATGTGCAAATGCCCTTGGCTCCTTGGCTACTTGTCGGGCTCGACCGTTGTTTTCGAAGAACCTTCGGGTGCCGGCTGCATGCCGGGCGGGCTCTGGCCCTGCGGACTTTCCGCCGGCGCACCACCAGACTTGGTGTCAATGGGGCCCGTCCAACCCTGTGGCTGCAACTGACCCTTGGTCTCCGGAGTCATGGTGCGGCCGGTGCTATGTTCGGACTTGTCGGGCTGTTTGGGATCTGATGACGTCTGAGCATCGGCCATTCCGACCGAAGATGCCAGACAAATGGCAATAAGCGCAGGGCGCATAGGAAAATCCTCCGGTCTTTTACCCCCTCGACTCTAACTTCGATGAATACGTTTCTGTTCCAAAGAACAGCAAGTGAAGATGCTACGCGTCCTTCGGCAGCAATGACTTACTACAATCGCGACCTTAGCTCGAGGACGAACCCGTTCCATGGCTAGTCGCGATGACAGCCGAACTGCTGGGAAGTTAGTTTGATTTTGTTCAACCCTTCACGCCTTTCGGTCAGAAGGCTGCGCAGCGAAAAGACAATATTCGCTCGCCTCGTCAGTTGCCATATCGATGCACCGCATTCAGCTCTGACGAGGCCAGTAGCAGAAGCTCCTTGGCTCCTTGGCTCCTTGGCGCCTTGGCTCCTTGGCCCCTTACCACCTGGCAACGCATGGTTGGGCAGCAGGTTCGGGACGTATTCGTCCCAGACATGCGAAGGAGCTGGTCGCCCAACAAAGCCGGATCGGTTCGGCTCGGGCTCCGACCAGGGAAGTTCTCCGCGCTCGCTTCAAGCCACTGATCTGGAAGGAAACATCCCCGGACCACGCCCTGACTAACAGCAAGCACGAATTTGCACTTCGCGGCCTCGGAGCGCCGCACTTTCATGCGAAATCGGCGGCATGGTAAACCTCAAGCGGCTCCATGCCCCTCCGCCAGTTTCGATTCAACAAAACGAATAGGTATTTCACTTCCGGGTTCAGCGGCGTTTGACGAAGGCCATATTTCTCCTCGAGTTCTCCGGACGACTGACCGCGGCCCCGATAGCCGCGGCGTTATCCAGACCATCATGGACATGCAGACCGCCGACCCCGACCGGGTCATTGCTCTTGCCGGCAACCACGAGACCTTCTCCTTCGTGCCGACAACTTTATCGATGAGGCGAGATGGCTCGACAGCGGCGGAGACGCCACTCTACGATCCTACGGGATCAGTTCAATGACAGAATTTCCGCAGGACCATCTCACCTGGATCCGCAACCTGCCGACCCATTACGATGACGGGCAACGGTTCTTCGTCCATGCCGGCATCCGACCGGGCATCCCGCTCGACCGACAAACCCGTGACGACATGCTCTGGATCAGGGAGCCATTCCTGTCATCGACCGACGACCACGGACTTCTAGTTGTCCACGGACATACGCCACAGCGGGATGGCAAGCCAGAGGTTCACCCCAACCGGGTTAACCTCGATACCGGCGCGGTCTTTGGGCGAAAGCTCACGGCCGCAATGTTCAACGACGACAATAGAATGCCCCTGGAATTTCTCCAAGTTTGAATGGCAACTTGTGTCCAGATAAGGAAATATACGATATGTGAGTTAAACAGCACACCGTTGTTGCTACATCGGATGGTCCCACAATCGTGGGGCAGTTATGGATTTCATAGCAGGATCAGTCAGCTGCAGCTGGAGGACGCAATCAATACCCCCGCAGACGTTCGCAGTTTCACTCCAGTAAACATCAGAGGGGGAGCCAGACTTTACCGAATGCAGATGCGTCTGCGCCAAAGCGAACTTCCGTTAGTCTGCACAAACGCTCTTACGATTCTGTCATACAGCGAAGTGAAGTAGCCTAAAATCGCGGCGAATTAAGTAACTCGGAAAAAAATGCCGGCCATGTAAGCAATCACTCTTTGTACTGAAGATCGAATTCTTCGATCTCGTCATAAAGTCAGTTTTCGTTCCAAAATTTCAAGAAACGCCAAAGCGTTCGAAGGCAGTCTTCGGCCGATGCGAACGATGATATGCAGCCGCGCAGCCGACAGATCCGGATCCTGGATCGGGATTGCAACAAGTCGGCCGGCCTTGATGTGATCAGAGACGCAATCGGCCGGTATGATGGTCGAGCCGACACCTGATAAAACGCAATCCGTCAGCGTCTGGATCGACGACGCCGTCACGCCGATATCGAGAACAATCCCTTCGCGCTGCTCGATTGCGCCAAGAATTTCCCGGACACGAAATCCCTCCTGCGGCAGAACCAGCTTCTGCCCGACCAGCCGCGCGACAGCCAGCGAACGGCGGTTGGCGTAGGGATGGTCCGGCCGGGTGATGAACAACAGCGGTTGGTTCGACGTGCTGCGGGTCCGCACACGCGGATCCGGAGACGCATCGAGGATGGCGCCAAAATGCACGACGTCCTCATAGACCAGTTGGACGACATCGCGGGACGCGATGTTACGGACCGTCAATGTCATGCGCGGAAAGCGGCGGTTGAACTCCTGGATCGCCGCGACCAGCGGAATCCGGATCAACCCCTGCCCGATCGCGACAACGACATGCCCCGTCCGCAATCCCTTCAGATCGTCGATCTCGGAGAGCAGCGTCTCCCGCTGCGCCTGCTGATCGCGGTAATAGGCGAGGACGCGCCGGCCCGCTTCCGTCAGTTTGACGACATGGCGGTTCTTTTCCACCAGTTCGATGCCGAGCTCTTTCTCAAGCATGGCGATCTGACGGCTGATGGTCGACGGCGCGACATCGAACAGGTCACTTGCGGCCCGCATCGTGCCGAGCCGGGCGGCATGGCCGAGATACAGAAGGCCGTCCTCGGCCAGAGTCCGGACCGTATCCTTTGATTTGCCCACGCCCACTATCCTGCCTGCTCCGGGCTATGGTGCAAAAGCCGGATCGCGGAGTCCATATCGGCCCGGCGTCTACACCGGCTTTTGCCGGACGGCGTTGACCCGCGCGACGCCCTGTGTCGGCGCCCCGGCCAAGATTCCGGCCATGACCGCATGAAGATCGCTCGGCGAGTAATGCGATTGATTGAGACGAATTCCGGTCGCGGCCAGCGCGTCCTGCAACGCCGATGACAGGGCGAAAATCGGTCCGCCACCGCCCTCGCCCATGCCCTTGGCACCGTTGTAGGTAAAGGGGGATGGCGATTCCCGGTTGCCGTAACGGATGTTCGGCATGTTCAGCATCGTGATCGGGCAGTAGTCGCTGAACGTCGCCGTCAGCAGATTGCCATTGGCATCGTAGCGCAGGTTTTCCATCAGCGCCGCGCCAAAGCCATGCGCCGCCGCACCGATCACCTGTCCCTTGACGATCGTATGGTTCATCACCCGCCCGCAGTCATCGACCGCGGCATAGTCCAGCACATGGATATTGTGGGTCAGCGGATCGACCTCGATCACGCCGACATGCACCTGTGCGGCATAGGTCAGCGTGAGATTGCCGTATTTGCGGACCGGATCGGGAAGCTGGAACGGCGCGCGATAGACATAGCGGCAGTTCAGCGTGACGTCCTCAAGCTCCGCCGGCAGCCCGGCCGTCTTGGTGTTGATGAGATTGGAGATATCGGAAAACGAAACATGGCTGCTGCCGTCCGCCGTGCCGACGCCGGCGACACCGCCGAACACGCCCGTGCGCAACTCGTGACGCTGCTTCTGCAGCAGCATCGCCGCCACGGAGAGAAGTTCGCCGCGCACTTTTTCGACGGCGCCATGGATCGCACCGACGCTGGTGACGGCAAACTGGCTGGCATAAGTGCCGGAGTGACTTGTATGCGTCGCCCGCTCGGAATCGAAGCCCGATGCCACGCGGACAATATCCTCCGGCACGCCAAGTTCCTTGGCGACGAGCTGCGCCGCGACGGTTTCGTGGCTCTGCCCCTGCGGCACGGAGCCGACGATCACCGTCAGAGACCCGTCGACGCCGACGCGAACATTCGCCGCCTCAGAATTGCCCGACAGGCCGGACTTCGGATTGACGATCGTCGACTGGCCGAAATTGTTGGTGCCTGAATCCAGTGCGGTCCCGATACCGATGCCGACGATGCGCCCTTCGGCGCGCATGGCGTCGCGCTTCGCCACCCAACCGTCCCAGCCGATCATGTCCTTGGCCATGGCCAGCATGGCCGCATAATCGCCGGAATCGTAGACGCAACCGTTCGGCGTCGTCCACGGCATCTCCGGGATGTAGTTGCGCTGCCGCATCACGTCCGGCGCGATCCCCATCTCATGCGCGCAGATATCGACCACGCGCTCCAGGAACCAGACATTCTGCATCCGGGAGAAGCCGCGGTTCGGCCCGACCGGACATTTGTTGGTCATCGCCTGACGGAATCTGATCCGCAGATTGCGGAGTCGATAGGATGCCGGTGCGACCTGGCTCCAAATCACGCCACCCAGCGGCTCGTAACGCGGATAAGCGCCGCAGTCATCGATATGCGTCGCCGACACCGCGGTGATTTCGCCGTCGGCCTTCAGCGCCACCTTGATATCCAGGAAGGTGCGCTCGTTGCCGTGCGCGCTGCCCTGAAGGTGCTCGCGCCGGTCTTCGATCCATTTGATCGGACGATGCCCGGCCTTGCGCGAGGCCAGCGCCGCGATCATCAGATACGGATAGAGGTTCTGCTTGATGCCGAATCCGCCGCCGATGTCCTGCGTCCGCACGCGCAACTGCTCCGGCGAAACGCCAAGCGCCGGCGCCATGAACTTCATGGCGACGCCCGGCTGGATCAGGTTGCACAGCATGTCGATGCGCCCGCTGGCTTCCCAGGTCACGACACCGCCATAAGTCTCCAATGGCGTGCTGGAGAACCGGTGAAACTTGAGACGATCGATCTCAACGACCGTATCGGCTTGCGCAAACGCCTGATCGACCTCGCCCCAATCGAACAGCGAGCCCCAGCTTTCGTTGGTGCCCACCTGCTCATGCAGCAGCGTCTCGTTGCGCAGGGATTCGACCGCGTCGACCACCACCGGCAAGGGCTCATAGTCGACCCGCACCTTCTCCGCCGCATCGACAGCGAGCGCCACAGAGGTCGCAACTACCGCCGCCACGGGCTCGCCCTGAAACCGCACGAGATCGGGCGCCATGCAATAATCGACAACCTGATCCGCCGGCGGCGGCGCGATCTGCATGAAGCGATTGGTCAGTGCCGCGACCTCGGCGCCGGTCAGGGTGCAGATGACGCCTTCGCTGGCCTCGGCCTCGCTGACATCAACCGACCGGATTCGCGCATGGGCATAAGGCGAGCGGACAACCCGCATATGCAGCGCGCGGCCGCCTTCGTCGTCGACAAAGCGGCCACGACCGCGAACCAGCCGATTATCCTCCTTGCGGCGGAATTGGGCATTCATCGCGATGACCCCGTCGATTTGCCGAATAGGCCGCGCAACGACGATGTTCCGCGCGACACCAGCGACTGCGCCGGCGTCTCTTCTTCGCCGCCAAGTTCCTTGCGCACCGCCTGCACCAGCGATTTGATCTGCCGCTTCGCCAATGGCAGCAGGATTCCCTGCGCCAGCGAGGCGAGCGTCCCGCTGATGACGCTTTGCGTCGTCCAGACCACATGGGCGCCGGCGTTTCCATCCGCCGACGACACCGTGAACGTCATGCGGGAATCCATCATGCCCAGCGTATGCCGGCCCTTGATCGCATAAACGGCGCGCGACGGCGCCTCGCTCTCGACCAGTTCGGCGTCCACGTCGGCGCGGCCGCGGATCTGCGGTACGCCCACCTCCAGCGTCACCGTGAAGTGGCGCTCGTCCTTGATATCGAGCCCCTTGAAATACGGGAGTACCGGCGCGAACCGCTCCGGCGTCGTGATGAAGGCGAAGGTCTCCGCCACCGACGAGGCGGTATCAAATTCACCGTCGAGATCGACATTCATGACCTGCGCTCCTTGATGACGGCAGCGGCCGAGCGGACGGCCTCAATGATCGGCAGATATCCGGTGCAGCGGCATACATTGCCGCCGAGTCCCTTGCGGATCGCCTTGTCGTCGGGATCGGGATTTTGATCGAGCAGACCGGTGGCCGACATCAGGAAGCCCGGTGTGCAGAAGCCGCATTGCAAAGCATGCTTATCCGCGAAACACTGTTGCAGGACATTGAGCGTGTCGCCGCTCTCCAACGACTCCACAGTGTTCACCGACCAGCTCTCGGCCTGAACCGCCAGCAGGGTGCACGATTTCGCCGGCCGTCCGTTCACCAGCACGGTGCAGGCGCCGCAATAGCTGGTGTCGCAACCGATATGCGTGCCGGTCAGCCCGGCGACTTCGCGGATGAACTCGACCAGCAGCATCCGCGGCTCGACATCGGCCCGCACGACGCGGCCATTGAGCGTGATGGACACCGGGATTTTCATGGTGTCAGCCATAATACTGATGCGTCTCCCCAGCGGGCGAGCCGACACGACGCGCCTCGACGATGTTGAAAGCCCGCGTGACGAGGCCGGCGGCCAGCGAGCGCTTGTAGGCTTCGCTGCCTTTCGCATCCTCGATCGGCTCGACAAAGGCCGCCGCGGCGTCGGCAATCTCGGCGATCAAGGCCGGCGTCACCTTCTTCCCGCACGCCATGTCCGCAACTTCGTCGAAGGCCAGCGGCGTCAGACCGAGACAGCCGAAACCGAGCCGCAAAGCGGCGATGCGGTCGCTGTCATAATCGATCTGCAACGCGACGCTGGCGGTGGGATAGGCCGGAGCGGCGCGCTTGAACGCGACGAACGCGCCGAAACCGGCGAGCGCGGCGCGCTCCACTGCAACACGGGTGATCAGTTCGCCGGGCGCGAGATCGGGTGTATAGGCGTCGCGCAGTAGGTCGCGCACGCGCAGCGCCCGCGTTCCGGCGGCCCCCTCCACCAGTACGGCGGCATCGAGCGCCGCCAGCAGGGCCGGCCAGCAGCTACACGGATCGGCCTCGGCGAGCGACCCACCGACCGTCCCAAAATTACGCACCTGCGCGTCGGCGATCCCCAGCGCGCAGTCCGAGATGATGGGAAACAGGTTCTGTCCGCGGAATTCATTGCCGATATCGGCATGGCGGGCGAGCGCGCCGATCTCGATCACGTCGTCATCGACGACGATGTCGCGCGCTTCGCCGATCCCGCCGAGATCGACGATCAATTCCGGCCGCAGCAGCCGCAGCTTCATCATCGGGATCAAGGTCTGCCCGCCGGCCAGCACCTTCGCCCCATCGCCACCCTGCAGCAAAGCGGCGGATGCCTCCGCGAAGCTGTCGGCTTTTACATAATCAAAACGGGAGGGATACATGTTTCTGGTTCGCGTTACTCTGCCGCACGCCGGACATCGACGACGGGAACGAGGCTGCGGTCGTCCGGAAGGGCGAGCGTGGTGATGTCCGGGTCACGATAGGCGTGCAGCGTTTCGACCTGATAGGCAAGATCTTCGCGGAATAGGTCGCCGACCACGCCTTGAATCAATCGCGGCAGACCGTACTTCATCCCGCTGATCGAGGATGCCGACAGCCCCATGCTCAAGGTCGCGCCATACGTGAAATTATGGATGCGTTTGAGAACCGGCGCCGAACCCGGCGTCTTTTCGGTGAACTGGAATCCGGGACCGAGATAGGGCGCGGCGCCGAGATAGGGGTCTTCTTCACCCTTGGGCGGCGTGAACACATCGTTCCAGAGCGCGATGGACGGAGCGAGCGCCGCCAGTTCCGGCCGCTTCGCCGGATTGCTCGAAATGCCGGTGCCGCAGATAAGGAAGTCGAACCGCATCGGCCCCTTCCCAGTCTCGACGACCACATCCTCGCCGTCGAGGCGCGCGCCGAGCCAACCGGCTCCGGTTTCAATGCTGAATTGCGGGAAATTCACGCAGCGCCACAGCGTGTCCTGGGGCGGCGGCTGGCTCATGCCGGTGATGTAGCGCATGAAATGCCAACGCGCTTCGTCTGGCAACGTCCAGTAGTGCCCGAGGAAGCCCGACGTCTCCATCCACTTATGGACATTGACGCGCGGGAACGCGGGTTTGCGTAGGCACAGCGCCACCTTCACCGCGCCGTGCTCCAGCGCGGTGGCCGCGTTATCGAACGCCGACGCGCCATTGCCAAGCACGCCGACGCGCTTTCCGGCCAAACCCGCGAAATCGATATCCTCCGCCGAGTGTGCGTAGCAGTTCTTCGGAAGTGCTTCCGCGATGAATTTCGGAACGGTCCATTCGCCGGATCCATCGAGCCCCGTGCAGAGAACGACCTTGCGCGCCAGCAGATGCGCGCCATCCGCCGTCTCAACGCACACCCGGTCGCCATCGTCGGCAAAGGCGGTGACGCTCACGCCGTTGCGGACCGGCAGATCGAGAACGCGGCGATACCAGTCGAGGTAATCCTGCCATTGTTCGCGCGGCATCCGCACCAGCCGCTGCCACGCGTCGCCGCCCCATTGCGCCTCGTACCAGGCTTGCGGGGTCAATGACGGATTGCCGAAATCGAGTCCGCTGACCATCTTCGGCGTGCGCAGGGTGATCATGCGCGCAAACGTTTTCCATGGTCCTTCGCGTCCCGCCGCGTTGCGATCCAGCACCAAAATGTTGGTGACGTTTTCGCGGATCAGGCCGTAAGCGGCCGCGAGGCCGCTCTGCCCGCCGCCGACAATGATCACGTCATAAACATGCTCACCAGCCGTCGACGGCGGCCGCATCCACGCCCGCGAGGGAAACGACATGAACTGCCGCTCGCGGGCGATGCGCTGCTCCAGTTCGGCGAGATTGGATGCCGTCATCGCGGCGCCTCCTGTAGCTTGGAGCGGCTGTCGGCGCGTCGCCCGACGACCGCCGCCAATACGCTTTGCTTGTCCGCCGGGTGGTCCGGAAATTCTGCGACGGCCTGCTGGTCGCGCAAGACGACGATCCGGTCCGACAATCCGATCAGTTCGTCGGTATCGGACGACACCAGGAGGATCGCCTTGTTGTCCTCCACCACATCGCCGAGCAGGCGGTAGATCTCCGCCTTCGCACCGACATCGACCGCTTTGGTCGGATCGTTCATCACATACACGGTCGCACCGCGCGCGAGCCATTTGGCGATGACCACCTTCTGGCGATTGCCACCGGACAGAGACCGTACCGGCGCATCCGGATTAGCCGGCCGGATATCCAATTCCTTGATCAGGTCCATCACCACGGCCCGCAGCGCGCGGCGCTTGACGATGCCGGCAGACCTGAACCGCTTGAGGTTCGGCAGCAGAATATTGTCGGCGATGGAGAAATTCGGAATGAGGCCTTCGGCCATCGCATCGCCTGGGATCAGACAGACGCCGGCATCGATGAAAGCGCGGATCGACGCGCGCGACAGATCGCGCCCGTCTACCGACAGCGCCGTCCCGGAAAATCGCCGCAGGCCGGTGAGCTCGGCGAGCGTGCGATCAACCATCGCCCCGACATAGGTCGGAACGCCGACGATCTCACCCCGGCGCAACGTCATGTCGTGAAAGTCGGTGCCATCGGCCGTGCGGATCATCGCCTGCGCCTCCAGAACCGGCGCGCCGGGCGACACCGCCGCCTTCTGATAACCCTGAGCGAGTTCGCGGCCGACGATCATCGCCACCACGCTGGCATAGTCGACTGCGGCCCGCGGCAATGTGTCGATCTTCTGCCCGTTACGCAGCACCGTGATCCGGTCAGCGATCGCGAGCACTTCATCGAGGTTGTGCGCGATCAGCACGATCGCCGCGCCCTGCTCTTTCATCCGCCGGACGTGCCGGAACAATTCGTCGCGCTCCTCCGCGCCGAGGGATGCAGTCGGCTCATCCAGGATCAGCAGCTTCGCTGCGCCGTCCAGCGCCCGAGCGATTTCAACAAGCTGCCGTTCGGCCACTGTCAGATCGCGCACCCAGACGCCAACCTTGTTCTCAATGGTAAAGGGCCGCAGCCGCTCTGCCGCCGCGCGCTGCATGCTCCGCCGATCGACAAGGCCGAACCGCAGCTTGGGCCGACCGAGAAAGATATTCTCGGCCACCGTTAGCGTATCGACCAGCTGAAATTGTTGATGGACGATGGCGATACCGTGCGTCTGCGCCTGATGCGGGCTGCTCAGTTCGACGGACTTGCCGTCGATGACGATGCTGCCGCTGTCAGGCCGTTCTTCACCCGCCAGCAGCCGCATCAGGGTCGATTTGCCGGCGCCGTTCTCGCCGACGATCGCATGCACCTCTCCGCGCCGGATCTCGACCGAGACATCGGATAGCGCCCGGATCGGTCCGTAGCGACGGCTCAGTCCGCGCGCCGACAGAAAAACATCCTGATCCGACGATGTCATGGCCGGCGGAGAGGTCATGCGCGCGTGCTTACTTCTTCACGCCCAGCCGTTCGCGCAGCGGCGGCGGGATCAAATCGAACGCATCGGCCTGACCGACCATCCGATACTGGAAGGTGACGAACGGCTCCGGCTCTTTCTTGTTCTGCAGATAATCGGCGACCGTCAGCGCTGCGGTACGGCCCCAGCCGATGGGATCGAGCAGCACAGTCGCCGCCATCTCGCCTTTATGGACCGCGGCCAGTGCCGGCGGCGAACCGTTGAGACCGATCACCGCGACTTGTCCCATTTTGCCGGAGGCTTTCACCGCCTGTGCCGCACCCAGCGCGAGATCATCGTTCGAGGCATAGATCGCCACCAGATCGGGATTCGCGATCAAGGCGTCTTCGCTCAGCTTCAGACCGTTCTCGCGCGTCTGCGTCGAGTTCTGCGCGAATGTCACCTTGTATCCCGCAGGCTCGATGACGCTGCGGAATGCCTTGTCCTGCTCCACCATCACCAGCGCGCCGGCCGGCCCGAGCAGCATCGCCACTTTGCCTGGCTTGGTGTTCTTCACCACCCACTCGCCCTTCGACTTGCCGATCTGGTCAAAATGGATACCGACAAAGGTCTTCCAGATATTGCCGAAGCGCTTATCCAGCGTGCGGGCTACCATGAAGATCGGGATGCCGGCATCATGCGCGCGCTTGACCGCCGAGGCTGGGCCTTCGGTATCGAGCGGCGACATCAGGATCGCGTCGACTTTCTTCGCCGTAAGATCGTTGATGTTGTTGATCTGCTCGTTCACATCGGCATTGGCTGACAGCAGCGTCGCCTCGATGCCGCGCTGCTTGAGCGTTTCCACCGCGGACTTACCCAACAGCACATAGAACGGGTTTTGCGCCTCGGGCAGCGAGATGCCGACCGTGTAGGTTTTCGTCTGTGCGACGGCGTGGTTGAACGACAGCGCAAGCAGCGCCGCCGAGAAAAGGATCGCCGATTTCTTCGACATGAGTTTCTCCCTATCTGCGTATTGTGATTGTTGTCGTTATTTACGTCTGCGAAGAGCTTCGAGCGACGCGGCCAAAACGAGGATTCCGCCGATCGCCACGCCTTTCCAATGCGGGTGCACGCCAACGATGTTCAGACCGTTTCCGAGCGCGGTCAGCAGCAGGATGCCGACCATCGAGCGCCAGAGACGGCCCTCGCCGCCAGCGAGCGACGCACCGCCGAGAACTACCGCCGCGATGGCTTCGAGTTCGTAAAGGAAGCCCGCGGTCGGCTCGCCGCCACCGGTCCGAGCACAGAGCATGAGCCCGGCGATGGCGGTCACGGCACCGGCGAGCGCGTAAGTGATGAAGCGGATCAGCTTGACGTTGATGCCGGAAAGCTCCGCGGCCTGGGCATTGCCGCCCGAGGCGTAGAGACTGACCCCGAACGACGTAAACCGCAGGATGAAAGCAAAGACGACAAAGACGACGAGCGCGACGACGAACAGGAGCGGAATGCCGAATACGCGCGAAGTTCCGAGATCCGTGAACCAGGTCGGGAAATTATACATCGCGCTGCCACCCGCGAGGAGCAGCGCGAGACCGCGCGCGATGTTCAACGCGCCGAGCGTGACGATCAACGGCGATACGCCGCAATAGCCGACGAAAAAGCCATTGGCCGCGCCGACCAGCATTCCCGTCGCGACCCCGGCCAGCAGCGCGATCGCCACGCTGTCGGTGTGCTCGATGGTCAGCGACGCGGCCACGCCGCTCAGCGCAACCACGGCACCGGCGGATAAGTCGAACCCGCCGGTGAAGATCACCAGACTCGCCGCGACGGTCACCACCATCATGATGGAAACCTGATTCATGATGTTGATGATGTTGGCCGAGGACAGATAGCGCGTGTCAAGCGACCAAAACGTCAGAACCATCACAGCAAAGACGGCGGGGACGATCAGCGGTCTTATTGCGATAGGAGATACAGACGTCGTCGGCAGTCGCATGCGTTTTTCTTCGAGATCGGCGTGATGTTCATGTGGATCATAGCGGTTCCAACAGTGTTAGAATGAGGCCGTTTAATCAAACTTGTTGCAATTTACGCAACAACTTGGAGCACTCAGCACGTTCAGGCACTCATATTCTCGGCGCACATTCTTATGCGCTTATTTGGAACTGCGCGTATTAATCATCCTCGCCGCTTTTCAAACGCAAGAGCGCATAACTTCGCCCAGCATGGCGGATCACTTGACCAGTCGTGTGGCCGGTCTTGGCAGGATTTAAAATCGATCGGACAAAAATATTCGGGATACCGAAATCAATGAACGTTTCATGCCCGGTGGAAGGATTCGTGCCCCCCATCTTTCTTACTGTGCCCCTCGCTTAGAAGACCCATTCTGCCACGACCCGCAATTGAATCCAGAAGGAATTAGAACCTCACGTTGAGAAAATGAAAGGGGCGCGACACCATCTCCACCTTTTGTGGCAAGCACGTTCGACCACCGGTCCAAGGCCCCGATGGAGCGATCAAGAGTGAGGAAACGCGATTAAACGCTGCGACATTTCGGGGGCGGCGGATGCCCCCAGTGGTGGGTGTGGGCTTAGGAGGGACCCGCGACCAGGGGCGGGGAGCCCCCGCTCCAGCAGTAGTAGACGGGCAAGCTCGCTCGTCGCTACCGGAGATGCCCAATAACCTATCTCCGGGCGAAAAAACTATATTAATTCAATGAGTTAATCTGCCTGCCTGGAGCTAGATGATCGAATCTCTGGTTAGTCGCGAGGTTTCGCAGCCTGACCGGCCAATAGCAATCTCTGCGAAATTTCGCTCCTGAACCTAGATCTTGCCTATTATCTCCGGACGATGAAGAAAAATTATTTAAGAACAGATACTTAAACTACCGGAGGTATCAAATTGGCACCTCCGGCAGGGCATATTTCAGCGCCTTTGACGCGCCCGACATAATATGTGCAGCCGGCTACAGCGTCCGGGCTGGGGTGACCGCATACTTCGTCACATTAGTGGCAGTGCTCCGACCCGCGCGTCGAAACGTCAGACCACCCTCGACCTTCGTTACCCAGGCTCGGAACAGCAACCCCAATGCTTGGGTAGTCAGCGCGCGGCCCTTCTGCGGCGGCAGCAATGCCAAGAGGTTCGCCTTCAAGCCATCGCACAGTTCCGCTTCAGAGGGCTGCTCTTCGAGCACGTCATCGGGAGTGGTCGGGCACGAATGTCAACGAGGGCCGGCGAAGCACCGCGAATGCGGCAGAGTAAATATAAGCTTTAAAATAAGGAGTCCACGCGTCAGCCAACGCGCGCCTACACTTACTATTTGCTTACTTCCCCCATATACAAGTAAGCAGAAAGCTAAAATACGGCAGATAAGCCATTGATTCAGCTGGCGCGCCGGAAGGGATTCGAACCCCTGACCCCCAGATTCGAAGTCTGGTGCTCTATCCAGCTGAGCTACCGGCGCGGGCGTCGCGTGACGCAATGTTGCGTCTAGCACGGGCGCGCCGGTTCGGGAACCTTTTGCCGCGCGGCGGCTTGATCAGCCGATGACACCCGACACCCGCGAACACAAATCCGCCACCGCCCTCGCCGCAATGATCGCAGAACGGCTCGGTGACGTTCCCGCGCACTACATCGCCCTGCATCCGCGCGGCGGCGACTGGTCCGCCGAGATGAACGGCAGCGAGGATGTGGTCGCGGCTTATGAGCCGAAACTCGAGGCGATCTGCGACGAGTTGCGCCAGCGCTATGCGCTGGCGGAGTGATCAGGCCGGCAGCGGCACCGCCCAGGAATCGTAGCCGTAGACCCAGTCGGCCGTGCCGCCCTGCTTCAGCCATTCATTGCTGCGCGAGTCGACCTGCACCCGCGCGGTGCGGCCTTTGCGTGCTTCTTCATAGCGCTTCAGCGCCGCCGGCACATTGGTCTTCTCGACGCCCTTGAGCGAACGGCCAAGCAGCACCGCATCCTCGATCGCCATCGCCGCACCCTGCGCCATGAACGGCGTCATCGGATGACAGGCATCGCCGAGCAAGGTGACGTGACCGACCGACCAATGCGGCAGCGGATCGCGCACATAGAGCGCCGACTTCATGGTCTCCGTGCAGGCATCGAGCAGCGCCCGCGCCTCCGGATGGAAATTGCGATAGGCGTGACGCAGTTCGTCCACGTCGCCGGGCATGGTCCAGGATTCCGCGGTCCAGTCGGGCTGCGATGTGGTGGCGAACACGAAGGTCTCGCTGCCGCGGTTCAATGGGAACGTGACGATCTGCAGGTCCGGCGTCGGACCCCACCATTTGGTGAAAGCATCGAGATTCGGAATCGACAGCTTGTTGCGATCGACGACGCTGCGATACGACACGAGACCGGAGAACGTCGGGTGCTCCGGTCCAAACAGCGCGGTGCGCGTTGGCGAGTGGATGCCGTCGGCGCCGATCACGACGTCGAACGTCTGCGTGCTGCCGTCGGAGAATGTCACCACCGCATTGTCGGCGCCCGGCGTGACGCCGGTGACTTTTGTCCCGAGCCTGATCACCTCGGCCGGAAGCTGATCCCGCAGCGCATTGAGCAGATCGGCGCGATGGATCGTGAGCTGCGGCGCGCCGTAGTTGCGCTCGGCAGCGTCGGCCATTTCGAGACGCGAGGTTTCCTCGCCGGTGTCCCAGGTCCGGCTGATGCGGTGCGTCGGCCGCGCCGCGGTGTGCTTCAACGCCGGAACGATACCGAGCCCGTCGAGCGCGCGCACCGAATTCGGCGTCAGATTGATATCCGCGCCGACCCGCTGAAAAGACGACGCCTGCTCGAACACCGTGACATCGTGTCCGGACTGGCGCAACGCAATCGCCGCCGCCATGCCGCCGACGCCGCCACCATTGATGCCGATTTTCAATCCCGCCATGATACCAATCCGCCGTTGAGTTGTGTGATCAATGCAGCGAGAAGCCGCCGTCCACGGCGAGCGTCTGGCCAGTCATGAATTTTGAATCGTCGGACAGCAGGAATGCGACGACACCATCGATGTCGTCGGACTCGGCCCGCCGTTTGAGGATCTGCCGCTCCGCGTAATCATTCCAGCGCTGCGCCGGAATATCCTTGGTCGCCTCGCCGTAGGTCAGACCGGGAAGCAGGCAATTGACGCGGATGTTGCGGTCGCCGAGTTCGCGCGCCAGCGAGCGCGTCATGCCGACGATCGCGGACTTGCTGGTGACATAGTGCAACAGCCGCGGCGGCCCCCAATAGATCGTATCGGACGACACTGTGACGATCGAGCCTCCGGCCTGCATCAGCGGCACGAGCGCGCGCACCGTGAGCCAGGTGCCGCGCACATTGATCGCCATCATCTTGTCCCAGACATCGGGCGTGATCTCGTCGAACGTCTTGCCACCGACATTGTTGGCCCAGCCGGCATTGGCGACAACGCCGTGCACGGCGCCACCGTCAGCCAGCTGCTTCGACAGAGCCTGCATCGAGGCCTCGGACGAAATATCCGTTTCAATGAAGGTCGCGCTGAGGCCTTGCGCTATGAGCTTGCGCGCCGCCTCACCGCCCAGCGCCGCATCAATCTCGGCGATGACGACGCTCGCGCCCTCGCGCGCCACGCGCTCGGCGAATGCAAAGCCCAATCCCCGGCCGGAGCCGGTGATGACGATCCGTTTTCCCGCAAACCGCCCCGCCATCTTCTCTATTCCTTACAGGTGGCCGCCCTCAGCGACGACCGCATACTGGAAATAATTGACCCGCCCGGCATCGTAGAGCGTCACCGACGCTCCGCCGCCAGCCCGCCCGGAAAACGATTCACGGCTCGCATGATCGAAGCCATCGAATGTCACATCGCCATTCATATGAATGTCGATGACATCGCGCGTTTCAGGGAGCAGAATCTGGCTGTCCGCCACACGCACGGTGAGACCGGACGCGAGATCGACGAAACCATCGGCGGTCGGCGCGATCTCGAACGATTCACCGGTGCCGAGCGAATAGACCATCACCGGACAACGTCCGGAGCGGCGTCGGTGGGCATCGACGGCGATGATGCGTCGGATGTCGGGCTGCATGGCGTTCCCGGATGTTGAAGCCGCGATCAGGCGTGACCGCGGCCGCTTTTGTCCTCGAGCGGCGACTGGCGGCGCGTCTTGCCGTCGATGCCGCCGGCAATCGCCCATTCCGCGAACAGTTCGGGCTTGCGCTCGAATGTGCTCGGCTTCCAGTCTTCCGTGCAATAGTCCTCATCCGCATAATATTCGAGCGGCGGTGCCAGCGGATTTTCGAAGTACCAGAAATAAGCCGACGAGATCGGATGCCGGCCGGGGCCGATTTCCGTTTTCCAGCCCTTCTTCGCCATGGCGATGCCGCCACCGATCAGTTCGTGAATATCGGTGACGGTGAACGCGACGTGGTTCACGCCGGGCTTGCCGGGGCGATTGAGCATGAACAGGTTGTGGTGGTCGCCGACCTTCTGGCAGCGCGTGAACACACCGTGGCCGGGATATTCGTCGCTGATGTGGAAGCCGAGCGTCTCGGTATAGAACGCGCGCATCGCCTGGAAATCCGCGGCGAACAGCACGACGTGACCGATATTGATCGGATAAGCGCGTTCATGCACCGGGGATCGCTGGTTGATGCGCTGATGTGTTCCGGGCGCGTTCGGCAGCGTCGGCTTGACGACGATCGGCGTGCGCTGGCTGACGCGGAACGCGAGGCTCAGGCCGTTCGGATCGGTAATGCGCGGCAACCCGTCAGCACCGATGTTGAAACCCTGAAGGCCACGGATGCGGCTCAGCGTCTCTTCCAGCTCTTTTTCGTTTGCAGCACCCCAGATGACTTCGCGCACCGTGTTGCGATCCTCGATCGCCGGGGGCAAATCCTTCGCATCGCGCGGACGGACGATGACTTGCGCATTATCGCGGGTGCGATAGACCAGCTTGTCGCCGCTCACCGAAACTTCGGTGACGCCCCAGTCATCGAGAAACCGCTTGGCTTCCGCCATATCGGCGACGCCGAACACGACGGCATCGATTCCCTTCAGTGCCATCTCGCACCCTCCCTGCAGGGCGGTCTCGTTGCAAGGACCGCCGTCGATCTATAAGCCGATTACAATCCGGATTTATGAGGCGAGGGCCGCGTCGGCAAACGCGGCCCGTCTGGCGCCAGCCGTTAGTTCCGCTTGACCTTGGACAGCGGATGCTCCGGCGGATAGGTCGGCGTCACCGGCTTCGGCGAACCGATCATCACCATGATCACCGCTTCTTCGTCGCCGACATTGATTTCGCCGCGGTACATGCCGGGCGGGACCGAAATGCAGTCGCGCTCACCGAGCACGGCCTCGAAACGCTCGCCGTTCAACTCGGTCATGAACTTGACCTTGCCGCGCAGCACGAAGAACACTTCCTCGGCGTCGGTATGCAGGTGCATCGGGCCTTCCGCGCCGACCGGAAGGATCATGTTCGACAGCGTGAAGTGCTCGGACGGAATGACGTTCTTGTCCGTCGCGACGCCGGTGCCGCCGGTGCCGATGAAGCGCTTCTGCGCGCGGCGATATTTCGGATCGTAGTCGGCCTGGAACTTGAGCGCATTCCAGTCATAGGTCCGCTCTGCTACGCGAGCAACGCGGGTCTTCATCCATTCGTCGAAAGACGCGCCGGCCGGGCGGTCCCACGAGCGCTTCTGTTGGGTCACATCGTCCATGGCTGATCTCCTTACGGGTTGATCTGAGATAGAGTTTGTTTATCCGGCATGTGACGCTTGCGCGTTTCCGGTTTCGATCTGGCGGCCGAGATCGCGCGAAATCGCTTGCGCAGCCGCGACCACTTCGTCTTTCAACATGCCGTTAAGCTCGGCATCGTTGGTGAACAGCGCGACAATAGAAATATTGACTGCGGCGACGATGCGATTGGTGACATCGCGGATCGGCGCGGCGACGCTGGCGACGCCGGGTTCATAAACCGAATTCTGCACGACGGCGCCGAGCGCGCGATCGTGCCCGATCTGCTCGACCAGTTCCGTCAGCGATCCGGCGGCTTTCCCCGCCTCGAAACTTTCATCGCGATAAAGTTCGCGCAGATCGTGGTCGCGCAATCCGGAGAGCAGCACACGTCCCATGGTCGTCGTGCGCGCGGGCAGGCGCGTGCCCACATGCACCGTGCTGGCGATCGAGCGGCGGGTCGCAACCCGGGCCAGATAGACCACGTCGCGGCCATGGAGTTCGCCAAGATGCGCGGACCAGCCGGTTCGGTCGCGCAACCGTATCAGGTGCGGCATCGCCACCTCGACAAGGTCCCGCGACGCCAGATAGCCATAACCGAGCCGCAGCACCTGCGACCCGAGCGAATAGCTTTTCTGATCGGCGTCGTAGTCGACGAAACCGAGATGACCGAGGGTATAGAGCAGCCGGTAGGCCGAAGAACGGGTAACCCCGAGCGACGCCGCCACTTCCGTCAGCGTGAATTTGCGCCGCTCGCCGGAAAGCGTCTGCAGGATTTCCAGGCCGCGGATCAGCGCCGGCACCAGATAACGCTCGTCCACCGCACCGCGCGCCGAGGACTCGGGGGTTTGCGGCTGACCAGGGGCGGTTTCCGCGTCTTCCATCCCGTTGGCGATCCCGTTCGCGTTGGACATTCCAAATTGACCTGAGCTGAATTTGTTTGGCTAATAAAACTCCGTATATCATGCAAAACTTAATTCGACAAGCACCCAGCTATCCGGCGCGTCCGATGACGGCGCCTCTGCAGCGCAAAATCGATTTTGCTGCGATG
This sequence comes from Pseudomonadota bacterium, assembly GCA_023386635.1. Taxonomy (GTDB): domain Bacteria; phylum Pseudomonadota; class Alphaproteobacteria; order Rhizobiales; family Xanthobacteraceae; genus Pseudolabrys. Next base: position 26,395 of record JAEWJH010000024.1, on the reverse strand, counting down.
CCACAAGCCTTGCCTGCAACGCCGAAAATGTGATCGCCGCTAAATCCTCGCGCGCCAGGCGGGGTTGACTCTTTCCGAGGACTACCCCAGTCTGTCTATACGACGAACTCTTCGTTCATATTTGAACGATTTGAGAGATGGAAGCTGTGATGACAGAAGCCTCCAACGTCCTCAAACTGGAAGATGTGGCGCGGCGTTTTCCGAACCGCACGCCCGGCGCACCGCCCTTCACGGCCGTCCGCAATCTCAGTTTTGTCGTCAACCAGGGCGAGTTCGTGTCGATCGTCGGCCCGTCCGGCTGCGGCAAGAGCACGCTGCTCAATCTCGTCGCCGGCCTCGACCGGCCGAGCGAAGGCAGGGTGTCGCTGCACGGCGTCGAAGTGTCGGGCCCCAATTCCAGCGTCGGCTTCATGCTGCAGAAGGACCTGCTGCTGCCGTGGCGGACCGTGCTGCACAATGTCGAGTTCGGCCTGGAGGCGCGCAATCTCAGCGCAGCCGAACGGCGCGAGCGCGCCCTGCGCGAACTGAAGCGTTGCCGGCTTACCGAATTCGCCGATCGCTATCCCTACCAGATTTCCGGCGGCCAACGGCAGCGCGCGGCGCTGGCGCGCACACTGGCGATCGAGCCCGATGTGGTGCTGCTCGACGAGCCGTTTTCCGCGCTCGATGCGCAGACCAAGCTGGTGCTGCAAAAGAGCTTTGCCGAAACCATCGTCGGCTCCGGCCTCACCACCCTGCTGATCACCCATGATCTGTCGGAAGCGGTGGCGATGTCGGACCGTATTCTCGTCATGAGCGATGGTCCCGGCCGCATCGTCGAAGAGATCGACGTCGGCCTGCCCGATCGCGACAATCCGATCGCCCGCGTCGCCACGCAGCGCGCCAGCGAGATCGTCGCGCATCTGTTCCACGCGCTGCATATCGAAGATCGTCTCGACGCATAATCGCAGCTTGCGCTGCAGAGGACGCCGTTGATGTTGAACCGGGTCGTGATCGTTGGCGGAGGCATTGCCGGATCGGCGCTGTCGATCGCGCTGGCGCGCCGCCACATCCCGGTCACGCTGATCGAGCGCGAAAGCCGCTGGGCTCCCGCCAGCTCGGGCATCTTCATCTATTGCAACGGCCTGCTGGCGCTCGATCAACTCGCCGTGCTCGACGACATCTGCGCCAGCGGCTGGGTCAGCCCGGACGGCGGCAATCTCTATCTGTCGGAAGACGGCAGCACGATCACCCATACCGTTTACCCGCGCGGCAATGCACGGGTCCCGGCCATTGTCGGGATGCGTCGCGTCGAATTGCATCGCGTGCTGGCCAGCGCGGTCGAGCAGCTCGGCGTCGATATCCGTCTCGGCGTGACGATCACGGCCATCGACGACGCCGATCCGCGTCGCCCGGTGACGCTCACCCTCTCCGACGGCACGACGCTGACGGCGGACGTGCTGGTCGGCGCCGACGGCATCCGCTCGCAGATCCGCACGCATCTCTTCGGCGCGATCGAGCCGGTCTATACCGGGTTCGGCGTCTGGCGCAGCACCCATGCGAAGCCCGCCGGCATCGATACCAAGATCATGATGATGGGCACCGGCACGCGGCTCGGCATCATGCCGACCAGCCGCGACGAGCTTTACATGTTCGGAACGACGCGGGAGCCAGGTAAGCCGTTCTATCCGCGCGAAACCTGGGCTGCCGAGATGCGCCGCAAATTCGCGGCGTTCGCTGGCCCGGCCGCCGCCCTGCTCGCGGAGATCGACGACGCCAAGAACGTCTTCTACACCTCGGTTGAGGAAGTGCATCTGCCGCTGCCGTGGAATCGCGGCCGTGTGCTGCTGATCGGCGACGCCGCGCATTCGTCATCACCGTTCATGGGGCAAGGCGGCGCGATGGCGCTGGAAGACGGCGTCATCCTCGCCGACATGCTCGATGGCGCCACTGATCTTCCCGTCGTGCTGGAGCAGTTCAGTGCGCGCCGCTTCGAACGCTGCAAATTCGTGCAGGACGCCTCGCGCCGCGTCGGCGAAGCTGGCGCCGCCGAAGACGGAGCGGGCCGCGACAGCCGCCATGCCCGCATGCGCGAAACGGCGCAGCAAGATGTCGATCGCTTTTATCAACGCATCGCGGAGCCGGCATGAACCGGACCGCGACAATCATCCGTCCATTTATCGCAACGGGCCGACGCCTCGCCGCGTTCGAGCCTTTAACAAAGGGGAGACACTGACATGAGGATCACACGGCGCGCGGCATTGGGGGGCCTGATGGCCACCGCGGCATTCCGGCCGGCTTTCGCCGCTCCAGAGAAAGTGACGTATCTGTTTCCGGCACCGTCGTTCCTGCCGGCCTTCATGCCGTTTCACATCGCGATGAAGCGCGGCTACTACACGAAGAACAACCTGGAAGTGACGTTCCAGACCGGCCGCGGCGGCGCCGATGTCGCCAAGCAGGTCGGCGTCGGCAATGCCGATCTCGGCGGCGGTCTCGGCGAGACCTCGATGATCGTTCGCCCGAACGATCTGCCGGTTCGCGCCGTCGCGCAGCTTGGTTCGCATCCGCTGTTCCAGCTCGTGACCCGCAAGGAAAGCAATATCAAGTCGCTCAAGGATCTGCGCGGCAAGAAGCTCGGCGTGATCGGCTATCAGGACACCGGCTATTACGCGCTGCTTGCCGTGCTCGCGGCGACCGGCCTGAAGCGCTCCGACCTAGAAGTGCAGGCGGTCGGCCCGGCGGGCGTGACCCAGCTGATGATCGCGAAGTCGCTCGACGGCATCATGGCGACCCCGGAATGGGCCGACACGATCGAACAGGCCGGCGTGGCGCTCGACTACTACCCGGTCGAAAAGATCTTCCCGGTGATGGCGCAGGCGATCCTCACCTCCGACAAGATGATCAAGGAACGTCCGGCTGCTGTCGGCGGCTTCGTCAAGGCGGTGATGCAGGCGATGCGCGATTGCATGGCCGATCCGGCCGCCGCGGCGCGCGACTTCGTCGCCGCCGTTCCGCAGCACGCCGGCAAGGAAGCGGAAATGGAGCGCATCCTGCGTCGCTACGTGACGCAGGTCTACGCGACCGAACCCGCCTCGGCGCTCGGCAAGTTCGACCCGGAGCGGCTGAGGACGGTGCAGAAGTTCTACGTCGAGAACCAGATCATCCAGAGCGCGGTTCCGGTCGAAGACCTCTACACCAATCAGTTCGTGAGCTGAGACAGACGGAGCCAGCGATGACGGACCAGGCCACAACACCAGCCGCGCCTTCCACGCCTTCGCGTGAGGCGCCGGCGCGCGCAACCTGGGCCGGCGGCTATGCGGTGCCGGCGGCGAGCCTCGCGCTCGCCGTCGTCGTCCTTGTCGCGTGGCAATATCTTCCGCCGCTGTTCGGCGTTCCGAAATACATCATTCCGCGCGTCAGCGAGCTGGCCTCGGAATTCGTCCGCATGTGGCAGAACGAAAATCTGCTGACGCATTTCATCTCCACCGCGTCGATGTCGATCCTCGGCTTCATCCTGGGTGGCCTGCTCGGCGCCATTTCCGGTTATGCGCTCGGCCTGCTGCCGACCTGGGAAAAAGTGCTGTCGCCTTACATTCTGGCGCTGCAAATCGCGCCTAAGGTGGCGTTCGCGCCGCTGTTCATTCTCTGGTTCGGCTACAACGCCTGGCCCAAGCTGATCGTGACGATCCTCGTGGTGTTCTTCCCGATCCTCGTCAACGTGCTGCAGGCGATGCGCGTGATGGATCGCGACATGATCAATCTGGCGCGCGCTTACAACATGAGTCGCAGCAAGATCTTCTGGAAGGTCATGGTGCCGTTCTCGATGCCGAACCTGCTGGCGGGTCTGCGCATCGGCGCGACGCTGGCCGTCATCGGAATCACCGTCGGCGAACTGGTGGGCGGCGAGATCGGCCTAGGCTATCTCATCAGCTTCGGTCAGGGCCAGGCCAACACCGCCATGGTGTTCGACGCCATCATCCTCCTCACGATCATCGGCATCGTCATGTACTGGGCCGTGACCGCGATCGAAACCCGCGTGCTGCACTACGTCCCGCGCGCGCTGGACGCACCGCCGACCGCTAATCCGTAACACCGTACAAGCTGAACCCGTACAAGCCGCACCGTCCATGTCCGCAACCGCCGTCCCTACCACGCTGGAATGCGCCGAGGCCGCCGGGCTTCGCCTGTGGCGCCGGCAGAAGCCACGACATGAGCGGGTGACAACGCCGCTGGTGCTGTTGCACGGCATCGGCAGCCGCGGACAGAGCTTCGCGGGACTGATGGCGGCGCTACCGGAGGAGATCGACGTCATCGCCTGGGATGCACCAGGTTATGGCGGCTCCCGGCCGCTCGACAATCCGACACCGGCGCCGCGCGATTACGCGGACGCCCTCGCCGCCGCGCTCGACCGGCTCGGCATCGCGCGCATTGCGCTGGTCGGCCATTCGCTCGGGGCTTTGTTCGCGACGAACTTTGCCGCGCATCATGCCCGCCGCGTCAGCGCGCTCGCGCTGCTGTCGCCCGCGCTCGGCTATCGCGTCTCGCCCGGCGAAGCGCTGCCGGCGAAGGTGCAGGCACGCATCGACGATCTTCAGAAGCTCGGCCCAGCGGACTTCGCAAAAGCGCGGGCGCACCGGCTCGTCTATCAGCCGGAGCGAAAGCCAGAGATCGCGCGCGCGGTCGAAGACGCCATGGCTGCCGTCGATCCTGCCGGATACGCACAGGCGGTGCAGGCGCTCGGGCGCGGCGACCTGCTTGCCGATGCGCGCCGGATCACGGCGCCGGCGCTGGTCGCGGTCGGCGCGCAAGACGTCATCACGCCGCCGGACAATGCCCGGCAGGCGCATGAGGCGCTGACAGGCAGCCGTTTCCACCAGATTGCCGACGCCGGCCATGCGCTGCCGCAGGAAGCGCCGCAAGCCGTCGCAACCCTTCTCGCTCCGTTGTTCGAGGATGCTGTCCATGCCTAAGACAGAGTCTAAGACAGACCGCCCGGTCGACGAGGATACCAACGAGCAGCTTTACGGCTCGCCGCCGGTGCAGCGCGCCGCGCGCCTGCTGCGGCACATCGCCGAAGGCGATCCCGTCACCAATATGTCGCGCAGCGCGCGGCAGCTCGGCATCAACCGCACGACGCTGCTGCGGCTGCTACATGCGCTGGAAAGCGAGCGTTTCATCGAGCCGCTCGGCGAAGGCAAGGGCTGGCGGATCGGCGTCGGCCTGATCGGGCTGACCGCGCAGGCATTCTTCTCCGAAGATCTGGTGCAGACCTCGGTGCCAGTGCTGACGCGACTGGCGGATTCACTGCGCCTGTCGGCGCATCTCGGCGTGCTCGACGGCGCGGAAGTCGTCTATCTGGTGCGCCGCGTGCCGAACCATGTGCTGACCAGCAATATCCGCATCGGCAGCCGCCTGCCCGCCCATGCGACCAATATGGGCCGCATCATTCTCGCTTATCTGCCGGCGGCGCGGGTCGACGCGCTCTATGCCGATACCGTGCTCAAGCCCGTGACCGCGCACACCGCCGTGACGCCGTCGCAGTTGCATGCGCAGATTTCCGCGGACCGCGCCGCCGGGCTCGCCTGGAGCGACGGCAACTTCGAAGCCGGCATCAGTTCAGTTGCCGCGGCTGTGTTCGATGCCACCGGCACGCCGGTCGCGGCGTTGAACGTCACCGGCCTGAGCGCCGATTTTGCCGGCGCCGCCCGGCGCTCGCAGATCGCCACCGGCATCAAGAATGCGGCGCAGGACATTTCGCAGCGGCTGGGATGGCGCGGACCGGACAAGGGCCTGCCGAACGGCGCGACGCGCGCAGCAGGATGAGGACGACGCCGTGGACCTTGGACTGAAGAACCGTATCGCTGTCGTCACCGGAGGCAGTTCCGGGATCGGCCTCGCCACTGCGCGGCTGCTGCTCGGCGACGGCGCGCGCGTGGCGATCTGCGGCCGCGACGAAGCGCGCCTCGACGCCGCCAAATCCCAGCTCGGCCATCATAACAATGTGCTGGCGGAGCGCTGTGACGTGCTCGACGCCGCCGCCGTGAAAACCTTCGCCGATAAAGTCGCCGCCTGGGGCGGCGGTGCCGTCGACCTGCTCGTGAACAATGCCGGCCAGGGCCGTGTCTCGACCTTCGGGGACACCAACGATCAGCAATGGCGCGACGAGTTCGAGCTGAAATTCTTCAGCCAGATCCTGCCGATCCGCGCGTTCCGGCCGCTGCTCGAGAAAAGCGATGCGCCGGCGATCGTCGCCGTCAACTCGCTGCTGTCGATCCAGCCCGAGCCGCACATGGTCTGCACCTCGGCGGCGCGCGCCGGCGTGCAGAACCTGCTCAAATCGCTCGCCACCGAATTCGCGCCGCGCATCCGCGTCAATACGGTGCTGCTGGGCCTTGTCGATTCCGGACAGTGGCAGCGCCGGTTCGAGGCGCGCACCGACAAGAACCAGTCGCGGGACGACTGGTTCGCCTCGCTCGCACGACAGAAGCACATTCCGCTCGGCCGGCTCGGCCAGCCCGAGGAAGCCGCCAAGGCGATCATTTTCCTCGGCTCTCCGGCCGCCAGCTACATCAACGGCGCCAGCCTGGAAATCTCCGGCGGCGTCTCACGACATATCTAAAGAGTGAACATGATGATGAACGTCTCAGTCACCCCGCGTGCTTCATCCCAGGTGCAGCCAACCCACCTTCCCGAACAGGAAACCGTCGGTGACGCCATCGCGCGCGCGCTCGCCGATATGGGCGTGACCACGGCCTTCGGTGTCATCTCGATCCACAACATGCCGATCCTCGACGCGATCGCGCGCCAGGGCCGAATCCGCTTCGTGCCGGCGCGCGGCGAAGCCGGCGCCATGAACATGGCGGACGCCTATGCGCGCGTTTCACGTTCGCTCGGCGTCTGCATCACGTCGACCGGCACCGCGGCTGGCAATGCCGCCGGCTCGCAGGTGGAAGCGCTCACCGCCGGCTCGCCGGTGCTGCACATCACCACGCAGGTCGACCGCGAATTCGTCGACCGCGACCGCGCGGCGATCCACGATGTCCCGCGCCAGCCGGACATGCTGAAGGCGATCAGCAAGAGCTATCTGCGCATCTGGGAGCCCTGCAGCGCCGTCGACACGCTGACGGAAGCGGTGGTGCAGACCCTCGCCGCGCCGACCGGCCCGGTCACGCTCGAGATTCCGGTCGACGTCCAGCGCGTCATGTTGGCCGTGCGCTCGCTTCCCGGCCTGCCGGCCATTCCGCGGCACACGCCCGATACCGCACAACTCGACGCGCTCTCCGCACGCGTGCGCAAGGCGAAACGACCGATGCTCTGGCTCGGCGGGGGCGCGCGTGGCGCCGCGGAGGCTGCGACGGCTCTGGTGGAGCGCGGCTTCGCCGCCGTCACCAGCACCAACGGCCGCGCAGTGGTGCCGGAAGGTCATCCGCGCAGTCTCGGCGCCTTCAACATGACGAAAGATGCGGAAGCGCTCTATGCCCGTGCCGATCTGATGATCGTCGTCGGCTCGCGGTTGCGCGGCAACGAAACCCACAACAACCGGATGAAGCTGCCGCCGATCGTGCAGATCGACGCCGAACCGTCGCAGGGCGGCCGCAACTATCCGGTGGAGATGTTCATCACCGCCGACGCGCAACTGGCCCTCGAGGGATTGCTGGCGCGCCTGCCACAGAAACTCGACACCGATGCCGAATTCCTCAAAGCGATCCAGCCGGCGCGCGAAGCGTCCGAAGCGGCGTTGCGAAAGAATCTCGGCCCCTACAAGTCGCTCGCCGCGACCATCAGCAACCGTGTCCACGCCGGCGCGCATCCCTGGGTGCGCGACGTCACCATCTCCAACAGCACATTCGGCAACCGCGATGTGCGGCTCGCCGCGCCTCATCTCGGCGTGCATGCGCTCGGCGGCGGCATCGGTCAGGGCATCGCCATGGGCATCGGCGCGGCGATGACCGCCGACACCGCGAAGACCGTCACGCTGCTCGGCGACGGCGGCTCGCAGCTCATGATCGGTGAATTTGCCACCGCGGTGGAAAGCGAAGCCGACATCGTCTTCATCCTGATGAACGACCGCGGCTACGGCGTGATCCGCAACATCCAGGACGCGCAATACGGCAGCCGCCACGTTTATTCCAACATCTTGACGCCTGATTTCGCGCTGGTGTGCCAGTCGGTCGGGCTGCCGCATCAGCGCATCGGCAAGATCGAGGATTTCGACGCCGCGTTCGATCATGCGCTCAAGACCCGCGGCCCGCGTCTGATCGAAATCGACATGGTCGCGATCGGCCCGTTCAGCCACAGCTTCGCCGGTCCGCCGGCCGGCGCCGCCGGCAAGCCGACCTGATCGAAGAGCAGAGAGTAAGGAGCGTAGGATGGACCAAGCCGTCACGCCTCAGGACAAATTGTATATCGGCGGCGAATGGCGTCGCGGTCGCGGTGCGGACATCGCCTCCAATTTCCCGGCTGACGGCTCGCTCAATGCCAATCTCGCCGGCGCCTCGCTGGAGGATGTCGATCTCGCCATCGAGCGCGCGCAGGAGGCGGCGAACGATCCCGCGTGGCGCAAGCTGTTGCCGCATGAGCGCGCGACATATCTCTATCGCATCGCCGATGGCATCGCGCAGAACGCCGACCGCATCTCGCACGTGCAGTCGCGCGACACCGGCAAGACGCTGACCGAAACGCGGGCGCTCGCGCTCAGCGCCGCCGGCACGTTCCGTTACATGGCGGCGACGCTAGAGACGATGGAGGACGCGCTGACGCCGTCGCGCGGCAACTATCTCACCATGTCCGTTCATGAACCGCTCGGTGTCACCGCGGCGATCACGCCATGGAATTCTCCCATCGCGTCCGACGCGCAGAAGATCGCGCCCGCGCTCGCCGCCGGCAATGCCGTGCTGCTCAAGCCATCGTCGTGGAGCCCACTCGTCTGTCTTGAACTGGCGCGCGTGATCGAAGCCGCCGGCCTGCCGCGCGGCCTGTTCTCGACGCTTCCGGGCGCGGGATCGATCGTCGGCGAACGTCTCGTCACCCATCCGGCGATCAAGAAGGTGTCGTTCACCGGCGGCACCGAGACCGGCCGCGACATCGCCCGCAAGGCGGCGGAAAAGCTGATGCCGGTGTCGCTGGAACTCGGCGGCAAATCGCCGACCATCGTCTTCGCCGACGCCGATCTTGAGGTCGCCTGCGCCGGCGTGATGTTCGGCGTGTTCTCCTCCACTGGCCAGTCCTGCATCGCCGGCTCGCGCCTGTTCGTCGAGCGCAGCATCTACGACAGCTTCGTCAAGAAGCTCGTCGCCGCGACTGAACGGCTGCGCATCGGTCACCCGTTCGAGAAGACGACGCAGGTGGCGCCGCTGATCCGTCCGCGTCATCGCGACGAAGTGGAAGGCCATGTCACGCGCGCCCGCGAGGACGGCGGCACGGTGCTCACCGGCGGCGAGAGGCCGACCGGAAATGACTATGCCGGCGGCACTTATTACCGGCCGACCATCATCGCCGATCTCGACAATGCAAGCCGCCTGTGCCGCGACGAAGTGTTCGGCCCGGTGCTCGCCGTGCTGCCGTTTGACACGGAAGCCGACGTGGTTCGTCAGGGCAATGACAACAGCTACGGCCTGGCCTGCGGCATCTACACCCGCGACTTTCCAAAGGCGTGGCGCGTCGCGCGCGGCATCGAATCCGGCACGGTGTGGATCAACACCTACAAGCAGTTCTCGATCTCGACGCCGTTCGGCGGCGTCAAGGACAGCGGCCTCGGCCGCGAGAAAGGTCGCGAGGGCATCCGCGCCTGGATGGCGCAGAAGTCGATCTATTGCGACCTCACCAGCCAGCCCCATCCATGGGCCGGGCTGACGGCGTAAAAGGACAATGGATATGGCGGACGTCGCCGAACTGACGAAAACCGAAGCGGGCCGCGCCGCCGTGCCGGAAACGCGCGAGGTGATCGTGCGGGCGCTGCGCTATGAAGCGCCGGGCGTGCTCTCGCTGGAGCTGGTGCCGACCAACGGGAAGCCCCTGCCGCCGTTCGAGCCGGGCGCACATATCGACCTGCATCTGCCCGGCAACATCATGCGGCAATATTCGCTGTGCGGCGATCCGAACGATACCTCGCGCTATCGGGTCGGCATCCGCTCGGTGAGCGGCGGGCTCTCGTCGCAGTTCGTGCATCGCAAGCTGCGCCCCGGCGAGGTCATCAAGGTCAGCGCGCCGCGCAATAATTTTCCGCTGATCGATGCCGACCGCTATCTGTTCGTCGCCGGCGGCATCGGCGTGACACCGCTCATTCCGATGATGCAGGCGGCCAGCGCCCGCAACAAGCCGTGGACGCTCCTCTACTGCAACAAGCGCGACACGGATGCGCCGTTCCTTGACGAAATCCGCGCGCTCGGCGGCACGCTCTCGCTGCACAGCTCCGAAGCCGGCACCCGGCTCGACGTGCAGCAGCGTCTGGGTCAGGTGGAAGAAAACACCGTGGTCTATTGCTGCGGCCCCGAGCGGCTGATGACCGCCGTCGAAGAGGCGACCGCCGCATGGCCGTCCGACACGGTGCGGTTCGAATGGTTCACGCCGCGCAGTCGCCCGGCCGACGAAGTCTCCGGCAGCTTCGAGGTGGTGTGCGAGCAGTCCGGTCTCACCGTGACGGTGCCGCCGGAAAAATCCGTGCTGGAAGCACTGAACGACGCCGGCATTCCGGTGCCGTGCTCCTGCCAGCAGGGCATCTGCGGCACCTGCGAGGTGCGCGTGATCGACGGCGAGGTCGATCATCGCGACAGCATCCTGTCGTCGTCGGAGCGTGCCGCCAATCAGACCATGATGACCTGTGTGTCGCGCGCCAAAGGCGCGCGGCTGGTGCTGGACATTTGAGGATCATGATGACGAAATCATCTGCCACGTGGTTCGAGCGCAGCCGCCGATCGGTGCTGCGCGGTGCGCTCGCGGGCGTGCTCGCGGCATGCGCCCTCGCGCTGCCGGCGGCCGCAGCTGACGGAACGTTCCGCGTCACCCTGCTCGGTACCGGCACGCCGGTTCCCTCCGCAGAACGTTTCGGCTTCAGCACGCTGATCGAGGCAGGCGACCAGAAACTGGTGTTCGACTTCGGGCGCGGCGTCACCATCCGCCTCGCGCAATTGCGCATTCCGTTCGGCAAGATCAATGCGCATTTCCTGACGCATTTCCATTCCGACCATCTCAACGGCCTGCCCGATCTGTGGCTGACCGGATGGCTGCGCCCACCCTACGGCCAGCGCAACCAGCGCTTCGCGCTCTATGGACCGTCCGGCATCGCCAAGCTCGCCAAAGGCCTGACAGAAGCGTTCAGCCGCGACATCGAAATCCGCAGCGAGGACGAGCACGACCCGCCGGAAGGCATTGCCTTCGATGTGCACGAGAGCGCGCCCGGCCTCGTCTATGAGGCCGGCGGCGTGAAAGTCACCGCGTTCAACAACGATCACGGCAAGCTGGTGACGCCGTCCTACGGCTACAAGATCGAGTACAACGGCCATGCCGTCGTGCTCTCTGGCGACACCCGTTACAGTCCCGAAGTCGTTGCGCAGGCGAAGGGCGCCGACCTGCTGGTCCATTGCGTCACGGTGATCCCGGACGACCTGCTGAAGAAAATTCCGGCCTACAACGCGATCCTGCAGCATCTCTCCGCACCGGAAGACGCGGCGCGCGTGTTCAAGGAAGCCCGGCCGAAGCTCGCTCTCTACAGCCATATCGGCCTCAACGGCGGCGCGACGGTCGATGATCTCACGGCGCGGACACGCGCCGTCTATGACGGGCCGCTGCAGGTCGGCCGTGATCTGATGAAGATCACCATCGGCGATCAGCCGGTCGTGGAGCAGCCATGAGCGCCAGTGTTATCTTGATACAGATCAAAGTCCCGACGATACGCGCGACTGATCGTGTCGGCACAGCGTGTGACATCTCGAACGCCGGACGTACTTTTCCCTGTCCGGATAATGGAACTGAGTACGGCACTGTCATTAACATGGCAGAGAGCGGCCGGCACGGGAGGAAGACATGAGCGACTATCAATATCCCTACCTCACTCCCCGCCAGACTCGCGACGGCGAGCCGACGGCATGGCAGCAGGAACTCGCCAACGCGATCGAAGGCGTGTTCAGCAAGGGCGCGCGCGAGCTCGATGAGGTCGTCGCCGGATTGAATGCTTCGCGGGTACGGCCGCCATCGGGCGGCGCGTGGACCCCGGACAATTTCACCGCGCTGATGCGCGAACTTGGTGCTTAAAGAATCGGAGCTGAGCCATGACCCCCGCTAGCGTGACGACCATCGAACGTCCCCGCACGGCCGGCACCACCGGTCCGACCGATCAACAGGTGCAGGCCTATCTGCGCACCGGTTTGCGTAACCGCTGGTGGCCGATCCTGCCCTCACGGTTCGTGGAAGCCGGCGGCAAGCCGCTTGGCCTTATCCGCATGGGCGAGTCGCTGGTGCTCTGGCGCGACGCCGCCGGCGAAATCCATGTGCAGGCGGACCGCTGCCCGCACCGCGCGGTGCCGCTGTCGCGCGGCATCAACGAAGGCTATCGGCTGCGTTGCAACTATCACGGCGTCGAGGTCGGCCCAGACGGCACAGTGCTCAAGGTGCCGGGCCAGCCAGGCTGCCCGCTCGAAGGCAAGAAGGCGGTGAAGACCTATCCGGCGCGCGACATCGCCGGCGCGATCTTCGTCTGGTTCGGCGATGCGCTGCACGAGGAAGCGCCCGAATTCGTCCCGCCGGAGCAACTCGGGTCGCCGGAATATTCGCACTTTCTCTGCTACGCGGACTGGGAAGCGCCGTGGCGTTATTGCTACGACAACTTGATGGATCCGATGCACGGCACGTTCCTGCATGCGAATTCCCACACCATGTATCAGGGCGACACGCAGGCGCATTTCGTCACCCGCGATACGCCGAAGGGCTTCTTCTTCGAAAAGGAAGGCCAGCGCGACGTCAACTTCGACTGGAGCGAACTGGTCGATGACGGCGCGCTCTATGTCCGCCTCGAAATTCCCTATCCGCCGTCAGGCGGCCCGGGCGGCAACTTCGCCATCGTCGGCTTCGCGACGCCGATCGACGAAGACCGCATGTGCGTGTTCTTCTGGCGCGTGCGCAAGGTGGAAGGCTGGCAGCGCGACACCTGGCGCTTCCTCTACAAGACCAATCTCGAACCGCGGCACTGGGATGTGCTGGAGCAGGATCGCACGATCCTGGCCGGCCTCAAGCCCGGCCTCGAAAAGTTCGAGATGCTGTATCAGCACGACGCCGGCGTGATCCGCCTGCGCCGCTATCTGGCGCAGCAGGCCCGCAAGCAGCTCGCCGACCTCGCGGCTGCCAACAAGCTCTGATCGCGAGAACAGAACGACATGACGGGAATCCATCTGACGCGCCGCGCATTCGCGGCGGCGCTCGCCTGCGTCGCATCGACGGCATTGGCGTTCGGCCAAAGCGTGCCCGCAGCATTCCCGCAAAAGCCGATGACGCTGATCGTACCGTTCAGCGCCGGCGGGCCGGTCGACGTGCTCGGGCGGTTGCTGGCGCAGGAATATCAGGCCCGCAGCGGTCATCCCGCGACGGTCGAGAACAAGACCGGCGGCGCCGGCAATATCGGCATCGATGCCGTGCGCAAGGCGGCGCCCGATGGCTCCACCTTGCTGCTGATTCCGGCCGGCAATCTCACCATCAATCCGACCTTGATGAGGAGCCTGTCGTTCGACGTGGAGCGGGATTTCGCGCCGATCACCCTGATGGCGAGTGCGCCGAACATCATCATCGCCTCGCCGAAACTCGGCGTGAAAACCATCGCCGACCTGATCGCGCTCGCCAGGACGCGGAAGATTTCCTACGGCTCACCCGGCGTCGGCAGCCAGTTGCATCTGGCGATGGAGTTGCTGAAGGAAAAAGCCGGGATCGATCTGCTGCACGTGCCCTATCGCGGCTCGACCCAGGCGCTGAACGACCTCCTCGGCGATCACATCGACCTGCTCGCCACCAATGTCACCGCCGCGCTTCCTGCGCTGCTGGGCAAGACCGTGGTGCCGCTGGCGATGACCACGGCGGAACGCAGCGCTCAACTACCCGACGTGCCGACGCTGAAGGAATCCGGGATCGACGGGATCGACGTCACGTCGTGGTACGGACTGCTGGCGCCGCGCGCGGTGCCGGACGATGTCCGCGATGCTTTGTTTGCGGTCACGAAAGACATTCTTTCGACACCGGCGCTTCAGGACAAGCTGAAGGCGCAGGGCCTGACGGTCATGCTGGAGCCGCCCGCGCAATTCGCAGAACGCATCCGCCGCGAAACCGCGCTGTGGGCCGGCGTGATCAAGAGCCGGAATATTCCGCTGCAGTAGCGCGCGTCGGTTCGCGGCTTATCGGCCGCCGAACAGCTTGCGGAATTGCGCCTTCACCACCGTCCAGATGAGCTGGCTCACATTGAGCGAGCTTCCCGCGGTCGCTGAGGACGCGTCGACGGGCGCGCCCCCGAGCCGGGCGTTCAGATTGGCGGCGAACTGGCTGACCAGATGCCGGCCGAACTCCTGCGCGATTGACGAGCGCGAGAATTGCGCCAGCGGCCCCTGCAGATTGTAGAGCACCGTCACCGCGACGCGCGTGGCGGCGCCGCCGTTGACGTCCTCCAGCCGATAGACGATCTCGCCGCGGGTGCGCGAGCCGGAGCCACCATCGCTGCCCGCGCCCGCAATCGTTCCGCTCCAGGTCTGCGGATCGCGGGTGATCGCCGCCGAACCCGCGAACGTCGCGGCGATCGGGCCGAGCTTCGCGGTCATCCGGCCTTTTACCGTGCGCTCGTCGTGCGACAGCACTTCCGCGCCTGGCAAGCACGCCGCCACGGCCGGAATGTCGCCGAACAGCGCCCAGACCTTCTCGCGCGGCTGATGGATGGTGAAGGTCTCGTCGAACTGGGTCCAACCCTGCCGCGTGCCGGTGTCCGTCGCGGATTTTGCTTCGCTCGCGGGCGCCGCCGTTGCAGCGCGCCGCTGCGGCGTGAAGGTCGAGAGCCCCGGTCGCGCTTCCGTCTCCACCGGCGGTGCCGACCGCTTCGCCGTCACCGAACTCACAGCGTTGACGATGCCGACATAGCCGGTGCAGCGGCACAGATTGCCGGACAGTTCCTCACGGATCCGCTGCTCGTCGGCGCCGGGCAACCGCATGACGATGTCGCGGGAGGCAATCAGCATGCCGGGCGTGCAAAACCCGCACTGCAATCCGTGCTCGCGGGTAAAGGCTTCGCGCAGCTCACCCATCACCGGGTCGTCGTCGAACCCTTCGATGGTGGTGATCTCGCGCCCCTCGCAGGCGACCGCCAGCGTGATGCAGGAACGCGCCGGCTTGCCGTCGATCAGCACGGTGCAGGCGCCGCAGATGCCATGCTCGCAGCCGAGATGCGTGCCGGACAGGCGCCGCGTGTCGCGCAGGAAGTCGCCGAGATGCGTGCGCGGCGCGACATCGGCCTCGACGCGGCTGCCGTTCACGGTGAAAGCGATGTTAGTCATGCTGCGAAGGCCTGTCTGACGGCGCGCGTCACCGCCGCGCGCTGCATGCGCCGCGCGATCGGCTCGAGATTGGGCAGCTGTGCCACCGCGCGTTCCACGGCAGCCTCGGTCAGCGCCTGCAAGCCGCGTTCCGCGATGTCATAGGCGAGTTCGTCGAGCGGCTGCGGCGCGCCCGGCAACGCACCGACATAGAGCCGTGCCTGTTTCGTCTCGGGATCGAACACCGCCGCCGCGCTCGCTTCGGGAAACTCGCCGGTCTTGCGGCAAAACTTGTAGTAGCCGAACCGCGCGCCGCGCGAGAGCTTGGGCACATCGACGGCGACGATGATGTCGCCATCCATGAGCCGCGTCGTGAACGGCCCTTGCATGAAATCGTCGGCCGGCATGGTCCGGCGAGCCTGCGCGCCATCGACGACCAGCGTCGCGCCAAGCACAGCCAAAGCCAGCGGCCAGTCCGCCGCAGGGTCCGCGTGCGCCATGCTGCCGGCGATAGTCCCGCGGTTGCGCACCGAACGATAGGCGATGCCGTGCGCCACCTCACGCAGCATCGCGCCGCCTGGAAGCGGACGATCCTCAAGCTCGGCATGAGTCACCGCGGCGCCAATCCGCAGCACATCGCCGCGATCCTCGATGCCGCGCAATTCCTCGATGCGCGAGATATCGACGAGAATATCGGGACGAGCCAAGCGCAGATTGAGCATCGGCAGCAGCGACTGTCCGCCGGCCAGCAGCTTGACGTTGCTGGATGCGCCGCGCAGCACCGCCGCCGCGGTCGCGAGATCGCGCGGCCGCTGATAATCGAATGCAGGAGCTTTCATAAGTGCGCCTTCATGGCTGCGGCTCCTTCGCGCGCGCCCGTTCGATGGCGGTGAGCAGCCGGCGCGGCGTCAGCGGCGTTTCCGCGACTTCGACGCCGAGGCCGCGCAGCGCATCGTTCACCGCGTTGAACAGCACAGCCGGCGGCGCAATGGCGCCGCCCTCGCCCATGCCCTTGATGCCGAACGCCGTATAGGGCGACAGCGTCTCGCTGTGGCGGATGCGGAATTTCGGCACCTCGGTCGGGCCGGGCAGAAGATAATCCATGAAGGTCGAGGCGAGCGGCTGGCCGTTCGCGTTGTAAGGGCTTTCCTCGAACAGCGCGGTGCCGATGCCCTGCGCCGCTCCGCCCATGGTCTGGCCGTCGACCACCATAGGGTTGACCATGCGGCCGCAATCCTCGGCGATCACATAATCGAGGATCTCGATATCGCCGACGTCCGGGTCGACCGCGACGACGGCCGCATGCGACGCGTAGCTGAAGACGCCGGTGTCGACCTGCGGCCGGTAGCCGATGGTCGCTTCAAGGCCATTCACGTCCACATCAGGCGGCAGCAGTTGCGGCCGGCGATACCACGCCTCGGCGATATCCTTCAGCGACACCGAGGATTGCGGGCCGACGACGCGGCCCGGCATCATCGACACGGTGTTCGAAGCGCACTGCATCAGATGCGCGCCGATCGTAAGCAGCCGCGGCACCAGTGCCTCGCAGGTTTTCGCCACCGCCCCGCCGGTCATGACGATGCTGCGCGAGGCATAAGTCCCGGTCGAGAAGGGCGTTTGACCGGTGTCGCCATGCACCACGCGGATGCGGGAAATATCGACGCCGAGAATCTCATGCGCGATCTGGGCCAGCGTCGTTTCCATGCCCTGCCCGTGCGAATGGATGCCGACGCGCACCTCGAGGCTGCCGTCCGGCAGCAGCCGCACCGTCGCCTGATCGTAACCGGGAATGAGCGGCAGGCCCCACGCGGCAAACACGCTGGTGCCGTGCGCCGACTGCTCGCAATAGGTCGCGAAGCCGATGCCGATGCGACGGCCATCCGGCTCGCCCTGCTTCTGGCGGGCGCGCCATTTATCGAAATCGATGTCCTGACGCACCGCCAGCAGGCTCTTCGGATAGTCACCGCTGTCGTAGTGCTTGCGCGCCACGTTGTTGTACGGCATCGCCTGCGGCTGCACGAGATTCTCGTTGCGCACGTCCCACGGCTCGCGGCCGACCTTGCGGGCGATGGCGTCCATCATCAGTTCGATGGCGAAACAGACGCTGGTGCGCGCCACACCGCGATACGGCAGAAAGCCCGGCTTGTTGGTCGCGACGCAGTAGGTCTTGCAGCGATAGCCGCGGAAATCATACGGCCCCGGCAGATTGCCGGTCGCCTGTCCCGGCTCCAGCGCCACCGTGAACGGCCAGTTGGAATAAGCGCCGCCGTCGATGGTAACTTCCGCGTCCAGCGCCAGCAGGCGCCCGCGCTCGTCGGCATAGGCTTTCAGTTTATAATTATGCTGTCGGCTGTTGGCGCCGGCGATCAGATGCTCGCGCCGGTCCTCGACATAGCGGAACGGCCGCTTGTGGGTGAGCGCCAGCCAGGCGACACACACTTCTTCCGGCTGCAGCACGCATTTGTAGCCGAAGCCGCCACCGACATCGGGCGCGATGACGCGGATCTGACCTTCCTCGATGCCGAGCATCTCGGCAAGGCCGATGCGGATCACATGCGGCACCTGCGTCGAGGTATAGACTACCAGTTGATCGGCGCGATGATCCCAATCGGCGACGATGGCCTTTCCTTCAAGCGGCACCATGGCCTGCCGAGACATATTGATCTCGCGCTCGACCACCACCGGCGCGTTGCGCGCGTGCTCCTCGAACCCGTTGTCGTAGTTCAGGGTCAGATAGAGATTGTCATCCCACGCATCGTGCACGCGGGTCGCCGAGCGGCGCGCCTCTTGCGCATCCACCAGCGCCGGGAGTTCGTCGAGATCGATCTCGATCTTCTCGCAGATATCCTCCGCCGCTGCGCGTGTCGGAGCGACCACCATGGCCACCAATTCGCCGACGAAGCGCACTTTTTCGTGCGCGAGCGGATACTGCACCGAAATCTTGTAGTTCGGCACCGTGCACGGCGCCTCCATCGGCTTCACGCCGGTGAGATCCGCGGCGACATAGACCGACGATTCAAGCCCCTGCGGCTTGGTGATGCCGCGCAACACCGCATGCGCCAGAGGGCTACGCAGGAACGCGACCTCGCTCTGGTTCGGCAGGATGATGTCGGAGACATAGTTGCCGCGGCCGCGCATCAGCCGCGCATCTTCCTTGCGCGGCACACGCGCGCCGATGCCTTGACCGGAGCCTTGACCCTTAATCTGATCTACCATCCCGGACTCGATCGACCAAAAGAAAAAGGCGCCGGCACGCCACGCGCGCCGGCGCCTCGAATGTTACCAGTTACCGGCGCCGTAGCGGAAGGCGTCGAGCCGGTATTCGGCCACGCGGAACCACTGGTTCGAGAGGTTCATGAACGCTTTCCAGTGCTCATAGACCTTCTTGAAGTCGGCGTTCTTGGCGGACAGTTCGTCGAACGTCTCCACCGTCGCCTTGTGGCAGGCCTCGAGCACCGGCTGCGAGAACGCGCGCAGCTCCGTGCCGCCGGCGATCAGCCGCCGCAGCGCCGGCGGATTGGCCGCGTCGTAGCGCGCCTGCATCAGCAGGTGCTGTTCGTTGGCCGCGGTTTCGAACGCGGCCTTGAACGACGGCGATAGCGCCTCCCAGGCCTTGGCGTTGACCAGCGTGGTGATCATCGCCGAGCCTTCCCACCAGCCCGGCGTGTAGTAATACTTCGCTACCTTGGCGAAGCCGAGCTTCTCGTCGTCGGCAGGGCCGATCCATTCCGCCGCGTCGATGGTGCCGCGCTCCAGCGACGGATAGATGTCTCCCGGCGCGATCTGCGTCGGCACGACGCCGAGCTTCTGCATCACCGTGCCGCCGAGACCGCCGATGCGCATGCGCAGACCCTTGAGGTCGTCGACGGTCTTGATCTCCTTGCGGAACCAGCCGCCCATCTGCACGCCGACATTGCCGCAGGGAAAATTCAGCACATCTTCCTTGCGGAAGATTTCGCGCAACAGTTCAAGGCCGCCGCCGTAGTAAAGCCAGGCCGCCTGCTGGCGCGTATTGCCGCCGAAGGCGACGCCGGAATCGAAAGCATAGACCGGGTTCTTGCCGAAATAGAATGTCGTCAGCGTATGGCCGCATTCGACGGTGTTCTTGGATACCGCGTCCATGGCCTGCGTGGCCGGAACGATTTCGCCGCCCGCGAACGGCGTGACCTTGAACTTGCCATCGGTGAGTTCGCCGATGCGCTTGCACATCAGTTCGACCGAGCCGTAGATCGTATCGAGGCTCTTCGGCCAGCTCGTCGTCATACGCCAGTTCACCTGGCCCGCCGTCTGCGCGATCGCCGGACTGGCGACCGCCGCGGTGACGGCGCCTGCCGCCGCCGATTTCAGAAATGCACGCCTCTTCATGTCGATCCTCCCTGGATGAATGCCTTTGCGCCGATCATGGCTATCGCGGCAACGTGACGGCATGACGGGATCGCTTTTGTCCACCACGCCCGGCCCGGCATTGGTGCGGCCGCTTGTATCGGACCATAGCGATGCGCCTTCGTCTCCGAACGCTCTCCGCGAAATATGAGGTTATACTGATTAAAAATCCGAAACCTGTCAAATCGTGTTCTGCGCTTGCACGCAGCACTGGGCGCGCCAGAGGCAAACACGGCGATCAGTGGCCCGCCGGCCGCTCCGCACTGTGGTGCCACGGCAATGCAAGCCGCTCGGCGATGCTCACCGCCTCGATCAGCAGCACGCCCATGATCGCGAGGATAGTGATCGCCGCGAACACGCGCGGCGTATCGAACATGCCCTGCGCGCTCAAGATCACATAGCCAAGGCCGCGCTGCGACGAGACGAATTCGCCGACGATGGCGCCGACAAGGGCGAGCGACATCGCCACCTTAAGGCCGGCGAACAGATGCGGCAGCGCACAATAAAGCTTGATCCGGGTCAGCACCTTCCAGCGCGAGCCGCGCAGCGTGCGGGCGAGATCGATGGTATCCGGCGGCACCGAGCGAAGCCCGAGGATCGTATCGATCACCACCGCGAACACGGCGATCAGGAAGGCGATCGCGATCTTCGGCTCGGCGCCGGTGCCGAACCAGATGATGCAGAGCGGCGCCAGCGCCACCTTCGGCACGCTGTTCAACCCGACGAACAGCGGAAAAAGCAAGCGGTCGAGCACCTGCCATTCGGTGATCAGCACCGCGAACACGACGCCGAGGATAGCGGCGACCGCGAACCCCGCCAGCGTGATGCCGAGCGTGTACATCGCCTGCTCGGCGAACCACAGCGGCGCCAGCGACAGTTCCTGTACAATCAGCGAAGGCGGCGGCAGCAGCACCGGCCGCACATGATAAAGCTGGCAGAACGCTTCCCACAGCACGATGAAGATCGCCGCGCCGATGAACGGCATCGCGCGGCTGCGGAGCCGGGTCATCCGGGCCGCGGTGCGGGCGTCAGTCATGCAGCAGCCCCATGGATTCGAACAGCCCGCGGATATGGCGCGTGTACTGGCCGAACTCGGCGCTGTCGCGCACCGACAGTTTGCGCTCGCCCGGCAGCTCGACCTTGATATCCTCGATCACCTTGCCAGGGCGCGGGCTGAACACGACGATCCGGCTCGACAGGAACACCGCCTCGCTGATGCTGTGGGTGACGAACAGCACCGTCATCCGCTGACGCTCCCACAACCGATGCAGATCGATATTGAGCTGATCGCGCGTCAGCGCATCGAGCGCGCCGAACGGCTCGTCCATCAGCAGCAGCCGCGGATCGAGCAGCAGCGAGCGGCACATCGCCACGCGCTGGCGCATGCCGCCCGACAGCGCGCGCGGATAGGCTTTGGCGAAGCTCGTCAAACCCGCCATCTTCAGGAGTTCGTGCGCGCGCGGTTCATAAGCCGCACGGCGTGCGCCGCGGAAGTCGGCCGGCAGCAGCACATTGTCGAGCACGTTGTACCAGTCGAGCAGCGCGTCGCGCTGGAACGCCATGCCGAGCCGCTCCGGCGGCCCGTCGACCGGCGTGCCTTCGATCGTCAGCGATCCGCCGGTGATGGTTTCGAGACCGGCGAGACAGCGCAGGAACGTGCTCTTACCGCAGCCGCTCGGCCCCAGCAGGCTGACGAACTCGCCTTCGGCGATCGAGAGCGAAATGCCCTCGATCGCCGTGACGCCGGTTTCGCCCCCGAACCGCTTGGCAACGTCCCGCGCGACGATCATCAGCAGGCGCTATTTCGAGCCGGCGCGAACGTCAGCGATGATCTTGGGATCGATGAAGTCATTGGTGAAAGTGTCTTTCGCCTCGATCTTCTCTCCCAGCAGGCCACCCTCCGACAGCGTCTTGATCGCCTGCTCCCAGTCCGACTGCGCCTGCGAACCGAACGGCAGCGACTTCACGGCATCGGTTTGCGCATAATCCTTCAGCGTATCGACCTGTTGACGCAGCACCTTCGGATCGAGCTTGGACTGCGGACGCGCGGCGATGATCGCTTGCACGCCCTCATCCTCATGCCCTTCCAGGAAAATATAAGCCCAGGTGCCGGCCACCACGCTGACGAAGCGCCGCAGCGCATCCTTCTTCGCGGCAATGGTCTTTTCCGTCGCGAACAGGCCGAAGCTCGGGAAGTTCAGACCATAGTCGGCGAACCGCACCGCGTGCGACGGGCGCTTGCTGGCGACCACGGCGAGGAAGAACGGCGCCGAGGAGAACGCCGCGTCGGTGCCGCCGGTCATGTACATGCCGGCCTTGCCGGCCGCATCGACATTGAGCAGTTCGACATCGCTGCGCTTGAGCTTACCCGCTTCGAGAAAGCGGTTGATGAACGGCGCTTCCAGCGAACCGGCGGTGAAGGCGATCTTCTTGCCCTTGAGATCGGCCGGCGACTTGATGCCGCTGTCCGCCGGCACCAGAAGGCCGATATCGTTTTTCTGAATGAAGCCGGCGATCGCTTTCACCGGAAGCCCTTTCGAGCGGGCGATGGCCATCGGCGCCAGCGAGGCGTGACCGACATCGTATTCGCCGTTGCCGACGATCTGCACAGTGGCGACTGACCCGTTGCCGTCATCGATGCTCACATCGAGATCGTATTTCTTGAACAGACCCTTTTGCTGCGCAAGGAAGAACGGAACCTGATTGCCCCAAGGGGTCCAGTCGAGCCGCACCCTGATCGTATCCGCCGCTGCCGCGATCTGCGACGCGCTCAGGACGGACAGGACTGCGAAACCGACACCCATTGTCCAGCGACGGAGATGATGCATGACATCCTCGTTAGGGTTTTTTTGACCGGCATCAAAAAGACTAGCAGGATTCCAAACTGGCGCAAGATATGACCGTATACTGACTAATTTTTCCGCGCCTGCTGCCTGTCATGAATGCAGGGCAGAACGGCACGCGCGGGACTGGCTTTGCCATCGTCATCCTGTAACTTGCGGCAGAACGGCGCGAATCCGCGGACCGTAACAACCAAGACCAGACAATGCCCCCGCGCCCCACGCTCAAGAGCAAGCCCAAATCCTCGTCACGCAGCTCGTCGAAGTCGCCCGCGACGTTTCCGCAGCGCATCAAGTTCGGCGGCGGCACGCAGTCGCCCGACATGCCGCTCTGGGCCCGCCCCGGCTTCCTGATCCGCCGTCTGCATCAGATTCATTATGCGCTGTTTTTTGAGGAATGCGCGGCGTTCGATATCACACCGGTGCAGTACGGGTTGCTGACGACGTTGTCGCTGAATCCGGATCTCGATCAGAATTCGCTGTGCCGTGAACTCGGCATCGATCGCACCAATGTCGCCGACGTGCTGGCGCGCCTTGCGCGGCGCGGCCTGGTGGAGCGGCATCGCTCCAAGCTCGACAAGCGCATGGTGCTGGCCCGCCTCACACCGGCCGGACAGCAAGTCACCAACGAGATGTACAAGGCGATGCAGCGCGCGCAGGAACGCCTGCTGCAGCCGTTGCCACCCGCCGAACGCAAAGTGCTCATCAGCACGCTGCTGCGGCTGATCGAGGGCAACAATCATCTCGGCCGGACCATCTTTACGCCGAGTTGAGTTTTTGGCCCGCGCGACGCGCTCAGCGCGACCATGACGGCTGATGGGTTGCGTCTCTCTCAAATCCTCATGTGAGGCGCGATGCGTCAGCATCGCGTCTCGAACCATAAGCGATCCATAGGATCGCGACAAAGAAGATGAGGCGAGCGCGCGACTGTGACCGCCTCGGTCCTTCGAGACGCCCGCCTGCGCTCTGCGAGCTTCGGCGCGCTCCGTCGGGTCAAGCCCGAGGGCAGGCTCTCAGGATGAGGCGGAGTGAGAGACGCGATTCCCTATCCACGTCATGCCCGCATTCATTGCGGGCATCCACGTTTTGTTTTCATGCGGCAAAGTAAGAGGTGGATGGCCGGGACAAGCCGGCCATGACGGCGGATAGACTGCCTTGGAGCCTTGCCCCTCACCGGGTCGCATTCGCTCGCCACCCTCATCTCGTACACGGGGTGAGGGAAAGGAAAGCGACCTCTCCCGCCTACGCCTGCTTCCACGTATCGGCGTGCGCCTTCGGCCGCGCCTTGCGTTTGAGCTCGGTGAGTTCCTCGCGGTCGCGACGGCTGTTGCGCAGGATCTGCTCCTTGCCGGCGAGATATTGCGGCGGACAGAAGATATCCGCGGCGCCGTACCAACCCGCCGCCTGCATGGTGAAGGCCGGATCGACCAGATGCGGCCGCGCCAGCGCGACGAGATCGGCACGGCCGGCGGCGACGATGGTGTTCACCTGATCCGCCGTGGTGATCGCGCCGACGCACATGGTGGCGATATCGCCTTCGTTGCGGATCTGGTCGGAGAACGGCGTCTGGAACATGCGGCCGAACACCGGCGCGGAATCCGCCGTGGTCTGGCCCGTCGACACGTCGATCAGATCGCAGCCCGCCGCCTTGAACATCGCCGCGATCTCGACCGATTCCTCGCCGGTGACGCCGCCGCTCTGCCAGTCGGTCGCGGAGATGCGCACTGACATCGGCTTTTCCTTGGGCCAGACCGCGCGCATCGCCTTGAACACTTCCAGCGGGAAGCGCATGCGGTTTTCCAGCGAGCCGCCATATTCATCCTTGCGCTGGTTGGTCAGCGGCGAGATGAAGCTCGCCAACAGATAACCGTGCGCGGCGTGCATCTCGACCATGTCGAAGCCGGCGCGCTCGGCGCGCTTCGTCGCGGCGACGAAATCGTCGCGCACCTTGTCCATGTCGGCGCGCGTCGCTTCGCGCGGCACCTGGCTGTTGGGATAATACGGGATCGGCGACGCCGAGATGATCGGCCAGGCGCCGTGCTCCAGCGGCTCGTCGATGCCTTCCCACATCAGCTTGGTCGCGGCCTTGCGCCCGGCATGGCCGAGCTGCAGGCAGAATTTCGAGCCGGAATGGGCGTGCACATAGTCGACGATGCGCTTCCACGCGGCTTCGTGTTCGTCGTTGTACATGCCGGCGCAGCCGGGCGTGATGCGACCCTCTTCCGACACGTCGGTCATTTCCGTGAACACGAGACCGGCGCCGCCGGTCGCGCGCGCGCCGTAATGCACCAGATGCCAGTCATTCGGAACGCCGTCCCTGGCCGAATACTGGCACATGGGCGAGACGACGACGCGGTTGGCGAGCTGCATGTTGCGCAGCTTGAACGGCTGGAACATCGGCGCGGCCGGGACCGCATTGCCGGCAGTGTAGCCCTTGTCGCGCGCTTCCTCGGAGACGAGGCGATCCACATCGGCGACGAATTCCGGAGCGCGCAGCGCGAGGTTGTCGTAGGTGATCGCCTTGGAGCGGGTCATCAGGCCGAACGCGAAGCGCGTCGGCTCCATGTCCCAGAACCGTTTGACGTGTTCGAACCAGACCAGCGAGACATCGGCGGAATGCTGGGTCTTCTCAACTTCCTCGCGGCGATGGCTTTCGTAATGCGCCAGCGCCTTGGCGACGTCGTTGCCGCCGGTGGCGCGGAACGCTTCGTAAAGCCCGATCGCGTCTTCCATGGCGAGCTTGGTGCCCGAGCCGATGGAGAAATGCGCCGTTGCCTTGGCGTCGCCGACGATCACGGTGTTGCCGTAAGTCCACCTCTCGCAGCGGATCGCCGGGAAGTTGCGCCACATGGAGCGGTTGATGATCAGCTTGTGGCCATCAAGCTCCTCGGCGAACAGCTTTTCCATGTAGTCGGCTGTCGTCTGCTCGTCGGCGCCTTCGAGGCCGGCCTTGGCGAAGGTGTCGGGATCGGTCTCGAAGATCCAGGTCGAGCGGCCGGGCTCATACTGGTAGGCATGGACGATGAAGATGCCGTGCTCGGTTTCCTTGAACAGGAACGTGAAGCTGTCGAGCGGCTTGGTCGACCCCATCCAGCAGAACTTGTTGGGCCGCAGATCGATCGACGGCTTGAAGATGTCGGCATAGGTCTCGCGCACGCGCGAATTGATGCCGTCGGCAGCGATCACCAGATCGGCGTCGCGGCGTAACGCCTCGAGATCGGCGATCTCTGTCTGGAACTTGGTTTCGACGCCGAGCGCCTGCGCGCGGGCGGTGAGCAACTGCAGCAGCGTGACGCGCGCGCAGCCGCAGAAGCCGTTGCCGCCGATGCGGAAGGTCGAACCCTTGAAGTGGATCTCGATATCGTCCCAATAGGCGAAATTGTCGGTGATCGCGCGATAGCTGTCCGCGTCGTATTTCTGGAACGTGTCCAGCGTCTGGTCGGAGAACACCACGCCGAAACCGAACGTGTCGTCGGGACGGTTGCGCTCGAACACCGTGATCTGGTGCTGCGGCCACGCCTTTTTCAACAGGATGGAAGCATAGAGGCCGGCCGGTCCGCCGCCCATGACATGGATTTTCATCAGGTCCGCTCGCGCTTTGCCCCCGGGATCGCGGCCGGAAAGGCGTTCCGGGGAATTGAAACAGGCTTGGTCGCGTCAGGCAATTATTTTAAGCTTAAAATATCTTGACCACAAGCT
>JAEWJH010000085.1 GCA_023386635.1 Pseudomonadota bacterium | reverse complement strand
AATTCATCTGCTCGCAGAACCGCTCCGAGACGATGGCGACGTCGATATATTTCAGCACCTCGTCGGTGTTGTGGCGCACGCTGCCGCCATCGAGCGAGGTCAGGACTCCGGCCTCGCGGCACAGCCGCGCATAGTGCAGCGCTGCATCCGGCTGATGGCCGTCGAGATGCAAACCGGCGAAATCGCGCACATCGATCTGCGGAAACGGCTCGAGATAATCGTCGTCGCGGCAGCGCACGATGGCGCGCTTGCCGTTGTTCGGCATGATGAAGGACAGAGACGATTCCTTTACCGCACGGGAATGGATGCCGACGTCATAGCGCTCGGCCATTTCCAGGAACATGCGGCCGAGCCAGTCGTCCGCATGGGTCGCGATCAAATCGACCGCCATGCCGCCGTCCGCGAGCTTGGCGCAGCAGAACGCCGCGGTGACGGCGTTGCCGCCGAACGACACGGCGTAATCCTGCGCGACATATTTCTCGTCGCCGGTCGGAATCCGGTCGGTCAGGAAGGTGATGTCGATATAGGTGTGCCCGATAAACAGCGCGCGGGGCAGGGCCTTGTCGGTCATGCCGTCACCGGGACCCGCCAGATATCGTCCGCGTATTCGCGAATTGCGCGGTCGGACGAGAACCAGCCCATCCGTGCGGTGTTGAGCACGCTCGATTGCCACCACGCATCGCTGTCGCGCCAGCGGCGATCGAGTTCGCGCTGCGCGGTCCAGTAGGCGGAAAAGTCGGCGGCAACCATGAAGGGATCGTGATCGAGAAGGGAGGCGACGATCGCAGCGTAACGCATCGGATCGTCGGGCGAAAGCGCGCCGCTCTCGAGTGCGTCGATGACGCCGGCAAGCTCCGGCCCGACCGCCTCCTTGCCCGCGAAACGATCCTTGCGCCGGGCTGCGACCTCGGCTGCCGTCAGACCGAAGATCACGACATTGTCGGCGCCGACATGATCGCGGATTTCCACCGTCGCGCCGTCGAGCGTGCCGATGGTGATCGCGCCGTTGAGCGCGAGCTTCATGTTGCCGGTGCCGGAGGCTTCCATGCCGGCGGCGGAAATCTGCTCGGACACGTCCGCGGCGCAGACGATCCGCGAGGCGATCTCGACGCTGTAGTTTGGCACAAAGATAAGCTTGAGCCGGTCGCCGGTGACCGGATCGTTGTTGATCGTCGTCGCCACGTCATGCGCAAGCTTGATGATCAGCTTCGCGCGTTCGTAGCTCCCCGCCGCCTTGCCGGCAAAGATCTTTAGCCGGCTTGGCCAGTCGTGCTGCGGCGCCGCCTGCATCGCCTGCCAGAGCGCGATCGTCTCCAGAATGTTGAGCAGTTGCCGCTTGTATTCGTGGATGCGCTTGATCTGCACGTCGAACATCGCATCGGGATCGACCGACACGCCGACCTGCGCGCGCAACAGTTCGGCCAAAGCGAGCTTGTTCTCCCGGCGCACGGCGCGATAGCGCGCCACGAACGCCTTGTTCTGCGCCAGCGGCTCAAGACGTCGCAGCGCCGCCGGATCGTCCAGGATGCGCGCACCCAACTCGTCCCGAATGAGCCCGGTCAGTCCCGGATTGGCCTCATAAAGCCAGCGGCGGAAGCTGATTCCGTTGGTCTTGTTGATAATGCGCGTCGGCGCGACCTTGGCGAGCGCGGCGAACACGGTATCGCGCATCAGCTCGGTGTGCAGAGCGGAGACGCCGTTGACCGCATGCGAACCGATGAAGGCAAGATGCCCCATGCGCACGCGCCGCTCGCCCAGCTCATGGATCAGCGAGATCGCCGCAATCAGCTCGGAGTCGGTGTGTCCGGCGGCAACCGCCTCATGCAGGTGAAGCCAGTTGATCAGATAGATGATCTGCAGATGCCGCGGCAGCAGACGGCTGAGTAGTGCGACCGGCCAGCTTTCCAGCGCCTCCGGCAGCAGCGTGTGGTTGGTGTAGCTCAACGTCGCGCGGGTCACTTCCCACGCGCGTTTCCAGGAAAACCCGTGCTCGTCGACCAGAATGCGCATCAGCTCGGCCACCGCGATGGCCGGATGCGTATCGTTGAGCTGCACCGCCGCGTGATCGGCGAGATTGTCGAGCGTGTCGTGCTCGGACAGATGACGGCGGATCAGGTCTTGCAGCGACGCGGAGGTGAAGAAGAACTCCTGCCGCAGCCGCAATTCCTGTCCCTCCGGCGTCGAGTCGTCGGGATATAGAACGTCGTTGATCGCCTCGGCGCGGGCGAACGCTTCCGTGGTCGGGCCTTCGTCGCCGCGTCCGAGCGCCAGCAACTGGATCGGCGCCGCCGGCTGCGCGCGCCACAGCCGCAGCGTGTTGGCGTGCTTGCCGCCCCAGCCGGGGATCAGAACGTCATGCGCCGTCGCGGTGATGGTCTCCGCCGGATACCAGACAGCGGGAGCCGTTTCCTGATCGCCGCCGGCGTATTCCACCGCGCCGCCGAAATGGATCGGATAGGCGGCGTCGGCGCGCGGAAACTCCCACGGCGTGCCGTGCGCGAGCCAGTTGTCGGGATATTCCGATTGCCATCCGTCATGGAAGCGCTGCTCGAACAGACCGTGCTCGTAGCGAATGCCGTAGCCAAAAGCCGGAATGCCGAGCGCCGCCATGCTGTCGAGATAACACGCCGCGAGGCGTCCGAGCCCGCCACTGCCGAGGCCCGGATCGGGTTCGCACAGGCGCAACCGGTCGAGATCCTTGCCGAAGCCCGCGACCGCCTCGCGCATCGATTCCAGCAGGCCGAGATTGCCGAGCGTATCGATCAGCAATTTTCCGAGCAGAAATTCGATGGAGAGATAATAGACGCGCTTGGCCTTGCGTTGCGTGGCGTTGCGCGCGCTCTGCATCCAGACATCGACGGCGCGGTCACGCGCGGTGAGGGCGACCGCCGCATACCATTCGCGATCGGTCGCCATATCCGGTGTCGTGCCGAGCGCGTAAGCGAGCTTGGTCACGATCGCCTCGCGCAGGTCGCGAACCACTCCTTCGGCCTGCGATTGCTGTCTGATGGTCTGGCGAGCCTGCATCGGCCGTGGCCTCACCGGTAACATGCACTGCCCACTTCAGGATTTGCGGTTGCTGAACCGCGCATTGCCGAGCCCGGTGCCGATGGTCAGGACGCCCCAACCCTCGATATCGCGCATGAACGGGAGCTGACTGAGCCCCTGCACCACGGCGTCATTGTGCATCAACACGGTCGTCTCCTGATCCTCGATGGCCGGAATGAGCGAGCAGAGATTCTGCGGCAGATGGAAATCCTTTCCGGACCAGTTGCCGGGCAGGTTCTGCGCCCCGCGATCGATCGACCCGTCGCGCTCGATCACGCCGGGGCAGCCGATCCCGATGAAAGGCGCGAGTTCGATCTTCTCCTTCCTTGCGGCAGAGATCATCTTCCGCAGCATATCGGCGAGCTTCTCGACTGCGGCGTCGCGCTTGATTTTGTCATCTGCATGACGCCACAGCACGGATTTCCACACTTTTGCTTTTTCCAGCGTCGACGATTTTTTCTGATTGAGTTCCACAATGCCGGCACGGATGTTGGTGCCGCCGATGTCGACGGCGAGAATCGCGTCGTGCCCGCGAAACACCCAGGCCGGCGCGAGATGCACCGCGCCGATGAGCCCGGCCTCATCGGGATGGTGCCGGATCGGCACCAGTTCGACGTCGATGCCATCGTCGTGCAGCAGCAGCATGGCGCGATGGATCGCGATCTCGCCGGCGCGGCTTTGCCTCATGCCACCGCCGACGGCGATGCGCTCGGTGTCGCGCCACGCCTTCGTCTTGAGGAATCGTTTGACGACGCCCGTCAGTTCCTGCGCGAACTGCTCGACGGCGGTGTGCACAACCGCCGCCGCGCGCGGATCGTCGCTCGTCAACAGTTCATCAATGGCCTTCTTGCTGATCTCGTCGCTGTCCTCATCGCCCACAGGATCGTCGCCGCTGGCCTTGCGATTGGACTTGCGCACCTCGTCGAGAATGTCGCGAAACGCCTGCTTGTTGGCGCGATCGCCGATGAAGCCGTCGCCGTCCCGGATTTCGATATTGTAGGAATCGACGATCACCGCCGGCAATTGCGAGGTGCCATGCCCGGTGATCACGTCCGCCTTGTCTTTGGAATCGCCGCCCATGTTTTCTTCCGTTCGTTGCCGCGAGCGAACGCACGCGCCGTTCTTGCGGGACATTACTGCTGATAGGCCGGTGCCTTGTCCGCGGCAGCAGCGGAACGCTCGACCAGTTCGTGCGCCGCGCGTGCGAGCCAATGGCGCACCGAACGCGGGTCGTCAAAACATCCGTCGGTGCCGGCAATCCTCCGGCCGACCGAAAATCCGAACCCGCGATAGTTCGGCAGGATCGGGAATACGGTTTCGTCGGTCACGTCGTCACCGATGAAGATCGGCCGTCGGCCGTGAAACGGCTTCTGGGTCATCAGATATTCGACGCCTGTTGCCTTTGTCAGCCCGGCGGGCTTCACCTCGACGACGAACTTGCCGAGGATCAGCTCCACGGCGCCCGCCGGCAGGCGCTCCTGGATCGCCTGCGCGGTGGCGATCACCTTCGGTCCCAGTTCCGGCGCCAGCCGATAGTGCAATGCCAGCGCATAGCCTTTGTCCTCGACCAGCACGCCCCGCCCGAGTTTGCCGACGATCGCGAAATCCCGCTTGATCGGACCGGGCAGGGGTGGAGGCGCGACGCCACGATCGGTGGAAAGGTCTATGCGCAGTTCCGCGCCGTGGCCGCCGACGGCGGGCAGAAGGAGCGGGGAGAATACGAGATCGATATCCGAGACGACGCGCCCGCTGACGAAGGCGACCGCGCCACCCAGGGCGCCGTGCAGCGTGCGCAGCGTGTGCAGCAATTCGGGAGAGACCCAGACTTCGCGTGGCGTCGGCGCGAAATCGAGCAGCGTTCCGTCAATGTCGAGCAGCAGCGCCGTGGTGTCGGGCGCCAGCGGAAGAATCCGGTCTGCATCGTTCGCTTCCGAGGGCATGACCGGTCCGTTCATTCGTTCTCCGACGCAATGCACAACCAACGCCGAACGCACCGAAGAGTTCCATTTCGGCGTGGCGTCAATTGCCTGGCTTGGCGATGCGACGTCATTGCTGTTTTTCGTGTTTGCGCTCCGCAGCGCCGTTCGACCCGAGGGGCGGAAATCCACGCTGCAGTGCAACCGAACGACGGGTTCCGCGTTATTGGCGCGGAACGCGTCAACAAGTTCCAGAAACGCAGAGGGTTATGATGTCGATCATCGAGCGCGTGCTGGAGCCGGATTCCACCGAAACACCGACCTGCATCTGCGGCAATGACATGCGTCTCGCCAGGGTCGAGCCGCACGGATCCATTCAGGATGCCGAGACGCGCGAATTCGATTGCGGCTGCGGCCATCGCCTCAAGCTGGTGCTGTGGGCGTCGTGAGGCATCGCGGGCGCTCGCTCTCGCGTCGAGGTCCGCGTTGGACAGCGCGTATGATTTGAAAAAAGTCTAACTCTCCTTGCGCCTCATTGTGAGGTGGCTCCGGGGGATAGACACGATACAACTCTCACCACGTCATCACCGGGCATAGTCGTTCGAAGAACGGCGTCGTTACGAACGCCGATGCCCGGTGATCCCGGCAAGGCGAGCACCGTGCCTGCCTAAGCGGGATGGGCGGGACAAGCCCGCGCATGACGGCTGCGAGAGCGGCGGAACTCTTCCTCATTCTGAGAGCCCACCCTCAGGCTCGACCCGAGGGTGCGAGCGAAGCGAGCTTGGAAGGGTGACGCGCCCGTCCGGGAATGCTGGCGGAAGGGGTGAGATTCGAACTCACGGTACCCTTGCGGGCACGGCGGTTTTCAAGACCGCCAGCAACCCGCTATTTGCGCGGAAAACGGACCATTTTCTGGCTCCGAGTAACCCCAGAGTAACCCGGCATCGCCGTTGATCTTCGCGCTTCGTTCCAAACCGGCCGGCGCCTGTAAAGAGACGCCGGCCGTTGCGCGGCGATCAATACCGCGGCGAGCGGGTGCCGTAGCTGCCGGTGTAGGGGTTGAGGTTGCCCCGCGTGCCGTAATTGTCCATCTGAGTGCTGTTGGGGTTGGTGGACATGTGCGGCGCGACGTAGGTGCCGTGGTTGTTCGTGTAGCCGCCGTTGTAGTGGCTATTGGAATTCGACCCCGAGCCGTACAGCCCGCTGCCACTCCCCCCTCCATAAAGCCCGTAGCTCGATCCGCGCGAGCCGTACTGTGCGGCGGCGGGCCCGGCCATCAGAGCCACGGCCGCCGCGGCGATCACGATCTTCAGCATTTCCGCCCCCTTGGTTGTGTACCGGCCGGATTACACGCCCGCCGGCTCCCGGGAGCAAGCCCCCGGGGGTGCGGCTGCACTTGAAAGGCTGACCGGGGCACCTGGGGAGGGATGACGTTCGGCGGTGGACCGGAGGCCGCCGGCGGCCCTATATCTGCCCCTGAGGATGGGTGGCCGAGTGGTTTAAGGCACTGGTCTTGAAAACCAGCGTACCTGCAAGGGTACCGTGAGTTCGAATCTCACCCCATCCGCCAGAGTGGCAGAAGATTAGCCCGTGGGCGGATTCAAAGCGGAGCCTTGCGACAACCCTGCGGGCGTGATTTGCTTGTTTCCATCATGGGTTGCAGACAAATGCACAGGGCATTTTTCGCGGCGATTTGTTGGGTAGCGTCCTCCGGGGTCGTTTCGGCCGGGTGTGACTTGTCGGCTTTTGACCGTGGCACGCCAACTGCTTTTCGCGCAGGGGTCGATAATGTCTTCGCGCAATTTGACTGGGCGTCGGACGCGGACCAGTGGAATGACGGTCGGATAAGGATCTGGCACTACATAAAAAATAATGGGACCCGCTCTCTGGGGGTAAACTGGCAAAAAGCGGGAATCCGGGTCCCTTTGCTGCGCCCGCTACCGGCAGGCGGAATTTATTGCAAGCTGTCATTCGTCGACCGAGTAGCAGAACGGCCAGACCGGGATGCGCCGATTATCTACGGCACCAACGAGCAGCGGGAAGAAGCTGTTGTTTTCGTTTCCGACGAGCCTCCAAAAACATCCGTGGGCTCGCGCATCGATACCACATACCAAGATGAGAATGGGGCGACTGTTCCGATACAGATTGGCGTATCAAGCGGCGCGACTAAAGACGGCGTCTTTTTGATGGTCGACAGCAATTCTCACGAATTTGAGGTCGGCTTCACAAAATTGGCCGGGGCATTCTCCCCCGCTGAGCTGGCAAAGACTGTAGCTATGGGCCAAAAAGCTGTAGTCACGACATTCGGAGCTTACACCAAGCAAATCCCCGCCAAGACGTTGGGTGATGTCTTGTCCGCGTCTGAGTTGGCGAGTTTTGAAAAGGAGGATTTGCTGCTTTTATCCGGCCCAGGGAAAAAGTATTTTCAGATTTCGAGTTCGGCAGCGACAAAGCTCAAAGCAGAGATGGTTGTGTTCGACAAGAACAGAACTCCGATCACCATTACCGATGTCACACTATTTGTCCCGACTAAATGAATAAAGCTGTCACTGGAATTTTTGTTCTTATTGGGACGGTTATTGCCTACGGGATACCGGTCCCACGAGAACTAAATGCTTTGAAAATTCTGGGTGCTTTCGGTTTTTTGGCCGGGGCAATTGTCGGTACCCACCTCGCGTCATGTCGAGCTGCGGTCCAAACGTCTTTATCACTGCTGCTGCTTATCGTCGGGGGAGCAAGCCTCGTTGGATACTTAGTTATTGTCGAGCAAGGAGCTGCTGAAATTGGCGATATCTTTTTGCTCGCGGTGTTGCTTTGCGCAGGGTTTTTTTCATTCGGCCTTTTGTTGAGATTGTATACCAAACACCTATCGGCTGACTCTATGCCTAGCCGTTGACGTAATGGGCGATAAACGACGCACACACCTCAACCGCCTTCTCTTCAGCTTGCGGTACCAAGTGCGCATAGACTCCAAGCGTAATGGTCGGGCTGGCGTGGCCTAGGCGTTGGCTCACGGCCGTGATCGGTACGCCATTGGTGAGAAGCAGCGTCGCGTGGGTGTGTCGAATGTCATGGAAGCGGAAGCCGTCGAATTCCCTTCCGAGCTTTCCGACAATGCGCGTGAATTCCTTGGTGACATTCCGGCCGCGCCGCGGCGCGTAGAATCTGTCCGCTCGATCAGGGAATAGCAGCGCATCATCCGGCAATCTCACGCCAAAGGCGAGGGCTGTCTCCGCAGCTTCAAGCCGATAAGCATTGAGCATCGCGGCTGTCCCCGCATCAATCGCGATGGTGCGCCGGCTGGTCTTGTTTTTCGGCGCTTTGAATCGAAGCCCGTATTCCTTCGTGTCCTCAACCGATCGTTCCACGCGAATCCGGCACCGGTCGAAATCGATATCGGACCACCGGAGCGCGAGCAGTTCGCCTTGGCGCAAGCCCGTCGCAGCATCGAGCGCGACCATTCGGAATAAGGAGCTGCCGCGGAAATGGCGTAACAACGTGTCGAGCTTCGCTTGGTCCAGCGCGTGAATTTGTTCTTTCACATCGTCGGTGCCGGCCTCAACCTTTGTCGGGCTTGGGGTCGTGACGTTGGCCATCGGGCTACGGCTGATGACCTGCTTTCGCGCGGCGTCCTTTAGCGACAACCCGAAAACGCGGTGGACGTGCAAAATCGTTCGCTCGGCAAGCGTCGCGCGTAGCTTGGTGTAAAGCTCATCAACTTGCGTCGCGGTGATCTTTTGGACTGGCGTCGCCCCGAACGTCGGCTTGACGTGTAACCGGAGCAGTTCGGCGTATCGCTCAAACGTCTTTTGCGATCGACCGAGCGGAGCGTAATCGACCAGCCATTTATCGATCCATTGTCCGACAGTCATCTTGCTGGCATCAACGTATTCACCCCGGTCGACCAATGCGAGCAATCGCCGGAGTTCTGCCGCGGCTTCCGCCTTGGTGCCGCGGACCGTTTTATACGCCTGACGCCGCTTGTTGGTGGCTGGATCGCGGGGAAGATCGTACTTAACAAGATAAGAGGTTTTCCCGCTCTTGCTGACGCGTTTGATAATGGCGCCGGTGCTCATTGCATGCGCTCCTCTCGCTTGTTTGACGATCGGCTAAGAGCAGTCCTGCATGCGCCTGAGCAGGTGACTCTGTCTGCTCGCCCGACCTTTATGTTGATCGGATTTCGGCAGACGACACAGAGGCGGAATTGCGCGCCTTCCGTTATTTCCTCAGCAGCACACAGCCACATGTAGGCGAGGAGAGATTGCGGAACGACGCGCATCTCTACGCCATTTCTTGCGGCGCGAGATTGGATTAGCTCGATTTTCATCGCTGCAAGGTGGCTGGAGGACCACTGGTTGAAAAGGCCAGCGGCGATTTGGCGTATTTGCTGCGGATCGTGCTTTGGGATCTTCCCCTCAAGCCTCATGTCCTTGCCCGCCTTCTTAACCTTCCTGTCAAAGGTCAAAAAATCGTCAACCGCTTCCAACGCCGATTTTAACTCGTTCTTACGCGAAAGAATCTCGGACGCGGACTCCGATGAGGTTTGTTGTGCAGCCTTGTTGCTGATGCCCAGAAAGCCGTATTCGGTGACAAATGCCAGCGCTGCGTCGGGTGTATCATCAATGCTCGCAAAAACTCGGTGAAGCGCTTGAGTCGCGTGAGGCTGA
The DNA here is from genome assembly GCA_023386635.1 of Pseudomonadota bacterium. Lineage (GTDB taxonomy): Bacteria > Pseudomonadota > Alphaproteobacteria > Rhizobiales > Xanthobacteraceae > Pseudolabrys. The sequence goes on along the minus strand of JAEWJH010000085.1, from coordinate 13,099 downwards.
TACGTGTCGAGCTCGTCACCGCGTCGCACGATTTGCGGTCCGCCTGAGCCGGTCAGCAGAGATCGCGCGCTTATTCGCTTTTCGGGTTTCAACTCATAACCGCCAACGCTTCGCGCCCATACAAAACGGAAAGGACTGTCCTTTGCCATGTAACCTCTCGTAACAGATAAAAGCGCTAGACACGTAAATACGTTACTGCGTTTAATACTCGGAAGTCAACTGCAACGCGTCCGGCGAGGAGAATGATGACCGAAGCTCCCCAAAATTCCGAGAGACTTGTTTTATCCGTCGCTGAAGCGGCCTCTTTGTTGGGTATCAGTCGCTCAACGGCTTACCAGAGCATCAAGGACGGTCTCATCCCGAGCTTGAAAGTAGGCCGCGTCCGTGTGGTCGTCCCGCGCAGGGCTTTCGAACGAATGCTGGAAGCACGCCTCGCTCCGGCGGAGGTCGAGTAATGCAGTTCTATGAACCAGTGCGCCCGCTTACTCCGGCTGAAACCCATCGATGCCTCCAGCTTCTGGAGTTCATGACTGAGTGGTGGAACGATAATGAGCTGATGCGTGGGCCGATCCAGAGCAAGTTCGGCCGCGTCGAATTCGTGCCGATGCGCAGCTATCGCCGCGGGTATTCCATGTCGCTCGTCTTAGATGGCCGCGTGATGATCGTCTTCCGGACGCGACGCTGGCGAGCCTGGGCAAGCAAATCATTCCTGCGCAACTTTCTCCCGGCCGAAAAGTGCATCAAGGTTGAGATGTACCGGCTGAAGAAGCCCGATTTGCACTGATGACGCCGCCGGCCGCCATGACGAGGTGTGACCGCGCGCTTGCGCTCGCACGGCGCGGCTTCGAAGTGTTTCCTTTGGCGCCAGCTTCGAAGGAGCCGCTTAGGGGTTCAAGAGGCGTGAATGACGCCACGCGGGACGAGGCGAAGATCCGGGAGTGGTGGGGACATACAACGGACGCCAACATCGGGATTCATGGTGGCCGCTTTGTTGGCCGTGACATGGTCGTTATCGACCTTGACGTGAAAGGCGCCGATGGGCCGAAGCATTTTCAGACACTCGCGGACGAAGCCGGCGGCGTAATCCCGCGAACGCTTTGCGCGCGAACCGCTACCAAAGGGCTTCACAAGTTCTTTTTGATCGATCGGCCGATACGGAATTCAGTCGGAAAGCTTGCGCCGGGCATCGATGTCCGCGGCGCGAATGGATACGTCGTAGCGCCGGGCTCGGTAATCAACGGCGTCGAATATGTCTTTGAGAATCCAGCCGCGGCAATTGCAGAATGTCCGGACTGGCTCGCGCGTCTATTGAGTGGCGCGCAATCGGCGTCTGCCGCCAGCGACCGAACGCCGTTGGCGGGGATCAAAGCCGATCGTGCAGAACAACGCGCGATTCAATATCTGCAGACCGACGCGCCGCTCGCGGTCAAAGGGCAGGGCGGCGATCAGACCACTTATCGCGTCGCCGCCCGGGTGAAGGATTTGGGCGTAGGGCAGGATCGCTGCCACGCCCTGATGTTCGAGCATTGGAATCCTCGATGCCCGCCGGGCTGGAGCTTCGAACGGCTCGGGGAAAAGGTGGCGCATGCCTACCGCTATGGCATCGAACCCCAAGGCATCGCCGCGCCTGAAACGCAATTCACGCCTGTCGAGGATGAACCGTGGCTTGCCGAGATGAATTCGATGTGGGCATTCACGATTGAAAACGGCCGCGCTTCGGTGGTGCGTGAAGTGTATGACGAAGATTTCCGCCGGTTCACGATTGAGCGATCGACCGTCGACGACCTAACGAAGATTTATGCCAATCGCGTGATTCAGGTCGGCCAAGATCATCGCAATCGGGCCGTATTCGAAAACATGGCCACGGCTTGGATGAAAAGCCCCCGGCGCCGCCAGTATCTTGGTGGAGTTACGTTCAACTGCCGAAACACGCACCGGCAGGACCAATTCAATTTGTGGCGCGGCTTTGCCATCCCGCCGGTGCCGGGAGATTGCAGTCAGATCATTAGCTTTATTCGAGATGTTGTTGCAGCCGGCGACGAACGCGTCTTCGAATACTTGTTGAATTGGATCGCGCTCATTTTCCAGCGGCCCGAAGAACCGGCAAAGGTCGCGGTTGTGTTGCGGGGTGCAAAAGGCACGGGCAAGTCGACGCTTGGGCACTTCATCCGAAAAATTGTCGGGCAACACGCAGTCTTTGTGAGTCACCACACTCAGCTTACCGGCCGTTTCAACTATCACCGGTTAGGCTGCATTTTCCTGCACGCTGATGAAGCGCTTTATCCAAATGACCGTCAGCACGAGCCGGTGCTGAAAGCGCTTATCACCGAACCGGTTGTTTCTATCGAGGCAAAAGGGCGGGACGTAATCACGGCAAAGAACATGGTCCATCTGCTGATGACCACCAACGACTCTCACGCCGTCCCGGCCAGCAACGACGAGCGCCGATACCTCGTCGCATGCATTTCAAACGTGCGGCGAAACGATCGGCCGTATTTCAAGGCGCTTTGGGAACATGCGGAGGCCGGCGGGTTGGCCGCCTTCCACGATTATCTGCTGCATCGCGATCTCACGAGCTTCGATGTTTTCGCCGTTCCGGTGACGCAAGAACTCACCGACCAAAAGATCCATTCGCTGCGGGGCCCCGAACGCTGGCTTTACGATTGCCTGGCTAACGGCCGCAGCCTCGCAAGCGGCAGCTACCCGTCAGCGTGGCCCGAAGATGAGAGCGAGGTTGATCGCGCCGCAGCGACGCGTGAGTGCCAAACGTTTTGCCGGGGTCAACGCGAATACCGAGATTCGACCACCGCGGAGATTGGGCGCTCGCTCGCTCGCGTCTTGGGCTCGCGCGTCGTCGCCGCAAAGGCAAAGGTCAGGGCCGGAGAACCCCGCCCGTGGGTTTGGCGCGTCGCCGGCCTCAGCGAGTGTCGAGAAGCCATGCGCCGCTATCTCGGGGCTGAAAACATCGAATGGGATGCGACCGAAACACCCCATGATCGATCGCGGCCGGCCGGGCACGACATCTTTGCCGGAGCAAGCAGCAATGTCTAAGACACTTGGACAGGGTGTTTTCTCTTGGACAGCGAAAAGCCTTGGAATTGTTGAATTTGTCCAACTGTCTAGGTTGTCCAAGAGAAATAGAGATGTTGGAAGCTACGGCAATTTGCGGCGCGCACCGTGGATGCGCACGCCGCCGGAGCGGTTTGGCCTCGATTCTCGTGGTCATCTTGGACAAGCGAAAAATCGTCAATGGCGACAGTCACTTATGTCGACCGACCGCGAAATTTTCGAATTGGACACTCTTGGACAAGGTGGACAATGTCCAGGATGTCCAGGATGTCCAAGATGTCCAAGAGCATTTCGTCACTTTGCCCTTTCAAAACGCGCTGGCCGCTCATCGCGCCTAGACTGCCCTCTATTAGCTAACAGCCCCCGCGCGCGTAACTCAGCTCTGCCCGGCGTTTCCCATCCCCTGGCGCCGGAGCGTGGCAATGCAGGCCCCTTGACCCGGATAAGCCCGCGTTCGCCGCCCGCTCGGCAGAGCTGCGACCAATCGATGATGCTGTCGGGTTACTCCGGCGGTTACACGCAAGACCGCGCCGCAGCGTTCCACATTGAATTTGCTGGCAAAAGGCAGCGCACGCCTTCGGTTGCCAGAACCGCTGCCGTCGAAATCATCGGCCGGCCCAATGAATGTGTGCGGGCCGGCTGGCGATCACCGGCCCGACCAAGAAAAGACCCGGCTACCCCCACCCCGGGGGCCGGATTTCGCCAGGCACCAGCGAAATCTACGGACCCCGTACAACCTAAATTTTTTCACGCGCAGAATTCGCGCCCCCTAGAGGTGAAGCCATGATCGGAAAATTTTTTGAAAAAGCATCAGCGCCATCGCCCGAGCGCGCGGAAGCCATCCTCGCCGACCTACGGGCTCGACATGATCAGGCAAAAGCCGAACTCGCCCAAGCGGAGCTCGATTATGGAGCGGCGGCGATCGCTACCGAAGAAGGTCAGCCGGGCGCCCCCGGCGCGCTCCGTGCTGCCCGAGACACGCTGGCGAAGGCGAGGGCGACGGTGGACGAGTTGGCCTTGGCACTGTCGGCGGCCCAGCAGCGCCACGACGCGGCCGTCAGAAGCCAAAGGGAAAGCGAATTGGACCGCCGGTGGCGCGTGACCGAAACGGCGCTGCGGGAGCGACTGGCGGCATTCGAGGCGGCAGAGAAGGCGATCGGAGATCTTTCCGCAGCCGTCGACGCTTTGCGACGCCATGGAGAGACAGTCGTGCGTGAGTGCCCGGCGGGTCTCGACGCAACTCAGGCAGTGATCGGAGATAACGGGATCGTTCCAGTGATCCGCCTCGCAATGTTCAAGCGCGGAATCCGCTGGGCCGCCAACGCGTGGCCCTTCGACCCGACAACCGTGATGCCGATTTCGCAACGTGCCCAGGAAGCCAATGAATACGTGCTCCAGCAGCGCGCAAAGATGCGAGTTGTCGCGTGATACTTGCGATTATCGCAACTTTTTTGATGTGATTTTCGCAAGCAATAGCGGAAATAACAACGTAAAATCAAACACTTATATGGGTTTCGCCCTTGCGCCCCCTACCGACCACGGATAACGTCTGCTCACGCCGCGCAACTCCGCACGGCGATGAAGGGGGGTTTTATAATGACGTTCGATCTAGGAAAATTGCTCACTTCCGACGATCTCGCGAAACGCTGGAGTCTAAATCCTCTCACGCCCGCGCAATGGCGCGTCCGCGGCGTCGGGCCTCGGTACGTGAAGCTCGGCCGGAAGGTTCGATATCGCCTCGAAGAAATCGAGGAGTACGAACGCAAACACCTGGTCCGCAGCACCGCGGAATCACCAGCACCTTAAAGTCACCACCGCTTCATTCTTGGTTTTTGCAACGCGCTCTCGTGAGCGCGAACGGGGGAGTCTTGCAATGAATATCGTGATCTCGACCACCGGAAAGATCGAAGACGTGCAGAAAAGAATTGCCAGCCTCGCGGAATGCTTTGGCCTGATTGTGAAGAAGCGCGCCCTTCCGCGCACCCGGCGTAAATCGAAGGCAACCAGAAAGAGGACGAAATGACCGATCAAGGACATGCAACTGCGCCGGCATCCGCCGGCGCAGACTTCAACAGAAACGCGAGCGTGGCACCTGACACATTCACGCCCGAGCAATCCCGGCAAATGCTGGAATGGGCCGTAGCGGACGGCCTCACAACTCGGGACGAGGCTGACAAGGTATTAGCCAGCGCGACCGCCCCCGCGGCCGCTGCCGGAGATGTGCCCGCCGAGGTTGCCGAGCTCGACGCCGCATTTCCAGCCGGCAAAGCCGACGATTTCACGTTGCCGAAGCTTGGGGATGGGACGATGGGGGAGGCTGAGATTACGCAAGTCGCCGGACAGCTCCGAGGCTGGATGGCTGATGCCCGCCTACCGGTTGGAATTGGCAACTTTATCGCTGAAGAAGCTGATCGCGTGGGGACGACCTGGGCGACCATGGACGAAACGTCACGCGATCTATGGGCCGCCCACCAGGAATTCATCGGCCGCGAGTTCTGGGGCGACAAATACGATGGCCGCCTTGAGCTTGTGCGACAGATCATTTCCGAAGTCGAAGAGAAGCGGCCCGGCCTCCGACAATTCCTGGCTGACACCGGACTGGCGAATTCCGCTCAGTTCGTGATCCAGCTTGGCGAACATGCCGCGCGCCTCGTTACGCGCGCTGATGCAATGGAAAAGCATCGAAAATCGCGCTGAAATATGCGACAATTGAGCGTCGCACTGGTCACGCGACGCAATCGCTCAAATCGTGAAAACCGGGAAACGCGCTCGATAGGAAGGGGACGTTTGATGGAGCCGCGCTGTGACCATTTCCAGCACCACGCAATACGTGCGTTACGCCGGTAACGGCGCAACTACATCTTTTAGCTTCCAAAGCTATTTTCTCGCCGAAACCGACCTCAAGGTCTACGTCGACGATAATTTGCAAACGCTGAACACCCACTACACCGTCGCTGGCGTCGGTGAGCAGAGTGGTGGCACCGTAACGTTCGTGACAGCGCCAGCAGGCGGCACTGTCATCTTGATTTCGCGCGAACCTACGCTGACGCAAGGTCTAGATCTCGTCGACAATGACGCTCTACCGGCCGAACAGGTCGAAAAGGCTATCGATCGCCTTACGATGATCTCGCAATGGCTGGCGAGCCGCTTCGACCGCTCCTTGCTGGCCCCGCTGGGCGAAACCGTTAGCGCGCTTCCGAGCTTGGCAAGCCGCGCGAACGGCGGATCTGGCTCGATCCTCGGCTTCGACGCCAGCGGCAATCCGGTTCTTCTGTCGCCGCAGAGCGGCGAAGGCACGGTAAGTACTCAACTTCCGATCACTTCGAACACGGTGCCCCGCTTCGCCGGATCTGACGGAACGATCATCAAGGGCAGCGGTCTTATCATTAGTGATACCGACGACCTTTTTGTCCCCGGCCAGATATGGGCTACAGACAAAATCTTTGTTGGTGGCAGCTCGATAGCAACCCAGCTCGAACTTCAAGAAACGCTGACCGGCAACGGCCTCAATCAGCAGAATCAGGTCATCATCAATCGCGTCGACACGCTGACGCCGGGCGTTGGCGTCTGGCACAATCAGGTTGTCATCCAGACCGCGCTCCAATCCGGGCACAACGGCAATCGCGCGCCTCTAACGACAATTGTTGATGTTACCGGCGCCCCTGGTGACGCCGCGCAGTATGTCGCGATCGACTGCAAGGCGATCCTTCAGAGCGGTTCCGGCTTTGTGTTTGGCGGCGGCTCTTACGCGATCTCGAAGTCCGGCGTCGACGTCGGGTCGGAGGTTGTCGGCTGGGAGTTCGACGTTTCGGTCGCGTCGCCAGTCGCGCGGAAGGTCGGCATCCAGATCGTCGATCTTGCCGACTCCGTCGGCTCGGGCATCGGTATTGACGCTGGGATCTTGGTAGATTCTCAACCGGGGGGCGTCGGTTTCAAGTATGGGTTGGATATCCAGCGCCGCGGAATTTTAAATTCCGGCGGCGTGCCCATTCGTATACCCAACGACACGTACATCAACGCGCGAAACGCAGACGATGACGGCGACATTCCCCTGATCGGCATTCGCTCAGACGGCGCCGGCATATTCTTCGAGGATGGGCGCGTCGGCACGATTTTTGCCGGCGGTAAGATTTCTCCCTCCAGCAGCGGCGCCTACGATCTCGGCGATCTCGGCACGAACGAGTGGAACAACATTATTGCCCGAGCGATCAAATTGGCCGGATCGACAAGCGGCTCGCTCACGATCAAACCCGCTGCGATTGCCGGCACGAACACGCTGACTTTCCCGGCCGGTACCACCGACTTCAGCGCAACTGGCCCCGGCGTCCTAAAGCAAGCATCCGCAGGCGCGGCGTTGACGGTCGGCGCCGCAAATCTCGCCAGTGCCAACGACGTGACCGGCATTCTCGGTTCAAGCAATGGCGGCACCGGCGTCAACAACGGCGACCGGACGCTGACGGTCGGCACCAATAGTGGCACTGTCGCGTTTTCCGCTCTGAGCAAAACGCTCACTGTCGCGAACTCACTCACGCTGTCCGGTACGGATGGAGCGTCTATAGCGTTCGGAGCGGGCGGCACTGTCGCGTACACGCTGGCTCCGAAGTTCACAACGAACACGACTGATGGCGCGGCCGTGTCAGTGAACGGCGATCCGACCAACAATGTGTCGCGCCTTAACTTCTATCGTAACGACGGATCGACCCTTTCCGGGCATTTGCGTGTACGGGGAGATTTTGCCGAACTCGACATCGGGGGAGCCTATCAAGTCCAGTTGGTCAACAACGGAACATTTATTCCAGTTGGCGGCGTAAGCCTTGGCGGCTCGTCGAATTTTTGGGCTGGCAGCTTCACCGACAAGATGACGATGCGTGAGATTTCGGCGCCAAGCGCACCGGCCTCTGATCAAGCTGTCGTCTATCTGCAGGACAATGGCGCGGGCAAAACGCAACTTATGGTCCGCTTTTCGTCGGGCGCAGCCCAACAAATCGCGATCCAACCCTAAGCAAACTCAACCAGGAGATAGAAAATGACGTTTGTCGCTTATACCATCGACGAAAAAGCTCACAACGCAATGCTGCAGTATCTTGGCGAAATTCCTGCGAAGTTCGCAAACCCGCTCATCTCCACCTTGAACACTCAGGCGCGCATCGCCGCAGCGCAGGGGCAGAATGTGCAGCAAAGGTCCCCCGGAAAAAAGGGCGGCAGTGCCCGCACGCGGCGCGGATGATGTTGCGAAAGATCTCTGCGTGAACTCACTCAATCCCAAGCAAGCGGTCTTCGTCGCCGAATATTTGAAGGACTCGAACGGTAGCCGCGCCGCGATCGCGGCTGGCTACTCGAAGCATTCCGCGTCGCAAGTTGCCTACCGTCTCTTGAATCTTTCGCCCGCGGTTATGGAAGCGGTAAAAGAGGCGAGGGCGATAGCAATGCGTAAATGCGAGTACAGCGCCGAAGTCGCTATGCGCGAAGCGGAGGAGGCGATTGAGTTCGCCAAGGAAACCAAAAACGCGAACGCCTTGGTGAAAGCGGTGGAGCTGCGCGCTCGGCTGAACGGTCTCATTATCGACCGGATCGATCAGCGCATGGCCGTAATGGTGGATCTGGGCGAGGCGCTGCGGGAGGCGAAGGCGAGGACCGGGAGGCAGGACCGGACCTTGGAGAACTAAGGAGAAGCTACCTAATTTCATCTGGCGGGAGCCGGGACTTGCGGCCTTTAAGAATCGCCGCGAATATAGATCAGCTCGGAGGGTTATATGATCAAGGTTTTGGAGCGAATCGAGACGCCGGTAGGTAAGGCTCTCCAGCGCGAGGCATCAAAAAAGCATGCGTCTTGGACCAAATTAGCTTCGCCTCATGGTTCGCTCTCGCTGAAGGTCGGGGGAAAAGCGGTACATGGGGCGAAAAGCAAGAAATACGTCCGAAAGAAGGGCTGAGCCACGTCTCTACGGTGACCAGGATTTTGAACGCGAGGTCGAGCCCCCGGATAAGCCGGAGGGGCAGGAACCTTGGCGCTCTGAATTCCGAAGGGATTATCAGCGGTTACTACATTCCGCTTGTTTTCGTAGGTTGCAGGGCAAAACCCAATTGCTCCCTTCGGGGGAGCACGATTGGTTCCGGAATCGTTTAACGCATTCCCTTGAAGTTGCTCAGGTTGCTCATTCGATCGCGGTTAGATTGAACAACACCGACGCCTATTTTCGAAACAATAAAATCGACCTCGACCTGATACAATTCGCTGCGCTAGGCCACGATATTGGCCACCCGCCATTTGGCCACAATGGCGAAGAGGTTTTAGACGAACTGATGCGCGGCCACGGGGGGTTTGAGGGAAACGCTCAAACGCTGCGCGCAATCGGCAGACTTGAACGAAAAGCAACCACGGAATACCCACCGACGCGCTCGTTTGATACTCAAGGACGAGACATCCGCCGAGGGATTGGCGCCACCGCGCGCGCACTGGCTTCACTCTTAAAATATGACGACGAAATACCTCGCACCGAAGACGGTCGACGAAAATCGGGCAGTTCCTACCACCCACACAAGGGTTTTTATCAATGTGACGCTGCGCTGGTTAGGTGGATCAAAGCTAGCGTAACCTCCGGACGAAGTGCGCCAACAAAATTCAAAACGATCGAATGTTCGATTATGGATGTCGCAGACGACATCGCCTATTCCACGTACGATATTGAGGATGCGTTCGTTGGGGGCTTTTTAAGCCCTCTTTCTATTTTGGCACAAAACGACGGGACGAAAGAAGAAATTGCACAGCGAATCAATGCCAAACTTGCCGTCGAATACGGTGACCTTCCTCGACCAGATCGTGAGTGCGACGCTTCAATTATCAACCAGACCTTCACATCCGTCTTCGCGACCACGCTGCACGTAGATGACCTTGCCGACCAGGAATGGTCTGACAATGCTGCGCGCACCGCAGCGCTCGGCGTTCGGTTATTTGTACAATCGCATGATCTAGCAAACTCCTCCTACCAGCGTACTGCATTCACATCAGATCTTGTCGGCAAGTGGATTAGCAGCGTCGAAGTAGTGAGGAACAAACAACATCCGGCGTTTTGGAGAGTGCGGCCAGCGGTAGGAACCTTCGTAGCAATTGAGTCGCTGAAGATGATTTGCTACATGAACCTTATACGCTCAGGGAAATTCTTGGCCGAGAAGCAGCGGGCCAAGCATATGATCACATCAATTTACGAAGCAATCTCGGATACCGGGAGCGATCTCCTTCCACCTGAATGGCGCGCTGCTTACCACTGTTACGAGGACGACCCTCAACTAAAGGCGCGAGTCATTTGCGATTATATATCTGGAATGACGAATAGATTCTGCGTGGAAACATACGAACGGCTCTTTTCGCCGGATCCGCCATCCATACACAAGCCGTAATCCGCGCTCCTACCGTCAACTCGCTTGCTTGGGCTTCCGAACGCGGCCACGGGTGTAGCCGGCTGAAGCTTCCGCTCTAAGCCGTGCGATCTCCTCTTCGTAGAAGGCGTTCGCAATAAGCACCAAGCGAAGCGCAGCCTTGTAGTCGCCTTTGCAGATTTCGAGCACCTGGGCGATGTCGCTGTCGATCGACATTCACAGCTCCGACAAATCTGCCGGCACTTGGCCGTAGGCCCGGATCACGATCGCTTCTGAGAATTCTCCCAGGTTCGGGTCGCCGCTGCGCTTGAAGGCGAGGGCTCCGACGTTCTTGGAATCCCGCGACATGGACGATGCTTTCCATACCGCTGCATTCTCGGTCGGGCATTCCTCCGCTTGCCCGGGCGCAATGCCGTCTTCGGCCGCGGTAAATGGCAACGCCACGTAATAGGTCACACTCATGACAATCCCCCTAGACAACCAGCTACTAAATAGAACAAAAAGAGAACATCGCAGTCAAGGAGGCTCCGGTGAAAAGGAAGGGGGAATTGTCCTCTGCGCAGATGGACCGGAACTGGCCTTACCAGATAGCGGTGCCGGAACATGTTACGGCCGGCGCAAACATCTGGGCCGTTCATCAGCTTTGTAAGGAGTTGGAGGCTTGCCCGCGGCGCCACGCCGTTGTGCGAGAAGGGGTATGGTACAACGTGTTCTGCTTTGCGAAACCCGACCAGGCCGAAGCATTCAAGCAGCGGTACGGCGGCGAGCCCTTCGACACGAAGAAGAGGAACCGGGGCGGGCGCTGGCACATCTGGGAAAAGACATGACCGGCTACGAGAAATCGCTCGACTATGGCGGGCCGGAACCTGATTTCGGTTTCTCGGTGCCGATGTGCATCATCGCGGTGCTGGTGACCGTGCTTGCGATAGCGCTGGTTCGACTCTGATGTGCGGCCGTTTCACCAGCATGTACACGTGGGAAGAACTCGTCAGGCTCTACCGCCTGACCGAGCCCTACATGATCCGCAACCTTCAGCCTCGCTACAACGTCTGCCCGACCACGACGATCAACACCGTCGTCGAACAGCACGGGCGCCGCGAGCTCCAGCAGATGAGGTGGGGGCTCATTCCTTCGTGGTGGTCGAAGCCGCTTAAGGAAATGAAGATGGCGACCTTCAACGCGCGGGCCGAAACCGTCGACACAAAGCCGATGTTCAAGGCCGCGTTCAACCGGAACCGCTGCATTATTCCAGCGAGTGGCTACTACGAATGGCAGCACATCGAAGGCCAGAAGAAACCGCAACCCTGGTACTTCACCCAGAAGGATAGCCCGATCGTTTCGATTGCGGGCATTTGGGACGAATGGAAGGATCGTGAGAGCGGAGCGGCCGTCCGATCGTGCTCGATGATCATTACCGAGCCCAATGCGTTTGTGGGGGAGGTTCACGACCGGATGCCGGTCACCCTGCGACCGGATCAGTTCGACGGCTGGCTATCATGCCAGCTCGGCAAGGAAATCCTGACGCCGGCAAACGACAATCTGCTGCAGCGATGGGCTGTCGACAAGAAGGTCAACAGCTCGCGTGCGGACGATGAAGACGCCGGCCTAATCGAGCGTGTCGAGATCGGCGCCGTGCAACCTGATTTGTAACCCGACCATACGGACAGGGTGATACAGGTCAGCACATCAGCGCCAAAAACACCGATATTTGCCGACCAAATGAGCCTATTGAGCCGCGTTTAGCATCGGCTGGACAGGGTAGTCCGAATTTCAAGACCGCTGCCTTAAACCACTCGGCCACCCTTCCGGCGGGCCTCTGTCTGAGGTTTCAAAGGCGCATTTGCAAGCCGGTTTATCGCCAAAATGCGCCGAAACCGGCGCGAATCACGCCAAATCATTCAAATGAAACTCAAAGTTTACCACGCTCGCAGTCCGGCCATTCCCGTGGCGCGAATGTCACGGTAAAAAGGCTGGGAGTCGAAGGGGACGGCGGGTGACGCCGGAATGAGTTCGGATGGGCCGGCAAGAGGGGCGAACCGCGGTGCGGCAACGGGATCAGCACGACTGGGTCGTGCAGGGTGCGCGCGTGAGTGCGCTCGTCGCCGCCGGCCTGCTGCTTGCCAATTGCTCCCAAAACAGCGGCAGCCGCGTCGATGCGCGTCTGGGCGTGTCGGCCTCCGAGCGCGTGGTCGGTCCCGGCGAGGCCGTGCCGAAAGGCGGCGGCACCTATCGCGTCGGTAAGCCCTATACGGTCGCCGGCCGCGTCTATGTCCCCGAGGAGAACCCGCGCTACAAGGCGGAGGGCATCGCCTCCTGGTACGGCGACGACTTCCACGGCCGCAAGACCGCGAACGGCGAAATCTTCGACATGACGTCGATCAGCGCGGCGCATCCGACGCTGCCGATCCCGTCCTATGTCCGCGTCACCAATCTGCGTAACCATCGTTCGCTGATCGTGCGCGTGAACGATCGCGGCCCTTACGCCCATGACCGCATCATCGATCTGTCGACGCGGGCGGCGAAGCTGCTCGAATTCCACGGCCACGGCATCGCCAAGGTTCGGGTCGAATATGTCGGCAAGGCGCCGCTTTCAGGCTCCGATGACATGAAGCTCGCGGCGACGCTGCGCGAGAACGGCCGTCCGGTCCACGAC
>JAEWJH010000121.1 GCA_023386635.1 Pseudomonadota bacterium | reverse complement strand
ATCTTGTTGTGCCAGCGACCTTGACCACATCCCATGCGACCGCTCCCGATTAAAAAGGCGAGGGTCATCAGGCCGATCGGCCACCACACCATGAAACTCAGGATCAAGAGGGCGATCCAGGCAGGTTTTCCGTAGTGATCCAGGGTGGCGGTGATCGGCATGGGACATCCTCGCGCGTGTGAATGTAAATAACATTCACATAAATGGTCCTGGTCGTCAACCCCGCAAGGGGGGTCAGGCGGGATTTGTGAGGTGCGACATTTTTTGGAGCCAACGGCGGCGCCACCCCCTCCCCGCTTAAACGCAAGTGGGCCCGCGCCGAACCTCACGCAAGTGGTTGCGCAAGACGGCAGAACGCTTCACCCCGGCGGGGTGATGCCGAGGCCCTTGAGATAGACGAGGAAGCCCGCCTCCAGGAGATCGTCGGGCGGCATGGGCAGCGAGCGCCGCGCCGCATCGCCGCGCGCGAACAGCGACGCGATGCCGTGCGTCAAGCTCCAGATATGCAGCGCCACCATCAGCGCCGGCGGGCGTTCGTTTTCCGGCGCCTGCAGCACCAGCTTTTCCGCCGCGCGGCGCAGGACGGCGAAGGCGCGATCGCCCGCATTCTTCAGGGCCGGGTCGACGTCGAGCGGCACGCCGGCCTCGAACATCGCCGAATAGTAAGCCGGCTCGCGCCGCGCGAAATCGAGATAGGCTTTGCCGAGCCGATCGAACGCCGCAAACGTGTTCGGCTTGCCTTCGTCCCAGGCGCGCATCAGTGCCGCCTCGAACAGGTCGAAACCGCGCCGCGCAACATCGGCGAGCAGAGCATCGCGGTCGCGGAAGTGCCGGTACGGCGCCGCCGGGCTGACGCCGGCCCAGCGGGCGGCGTCGGCGAAGGTGAAGCCGGCCGGACCTTTTTCCTTGATCAGTTCGAGCGCGGCGCGGATCAGCGTCTCGCGCAGATTGCCGTGGTGATAGCCGCGCGGACCGCCGGCGCCCGCATCGCCAGGACCACCGTCGCGCGCCCCACCGTGTCCGCCGGATTTCGACCATCGCATGTGAATGGTCTTTACATGAGCCGGCGCGCCGCGTCGATGGCGCTGCTCACTTCCCCTTAGCCTTTGCTGGCTTCGTGGTCCGCGTGCATGGCGATGCGCAACGGCTTCGGGATCGGTCGGGCCCTGCCGCCGGAGATGAAGGCAACCTGCACCTCAGCGTCCAGCAGCAATTCGTCGCCACGCATCACGCGCTGCGCCATCATCACCGACGCGCCCTTCACCTCGGCGCATTCGGTGACGATCTCCAGCATGTCGTCCATCTTCGCCGGCTTGCGGAAATTCATGCTCATCTGCCGCACGACGAAGGCAAAGCCCGGCGCTTCCTGCTGGGCTTCCTCGAACAAGCCCCTCTGGTCCGCTCCGATGAGCCGCAGATAGTTGGTGCGGCCGCGCTCCATGAAGCGCAGGTAGTTGGCGTGATAGACGATGCCGGTGAAGTCCGTATCCTCGTAATAGACGCGAACCATCATATGGTGGCGGCCGTTGCGGATTTCGCCGTCAAGATGCGCGGTCGTACTCATCTGCTCAATCATCGCCGCTCGAAAATAGACCGAACTGCGCGGTATCGCGCGACGGCTCGGCAAGGCCGAGATGCTTGTAGGCATGCCCCGTCAGCAGCCGGCCGCGCGGCGTCCGTTGCACGAACCCCTTCTGGATCAGATAGGGCTCGATGATGTCCTCGATCGCGTCGCGCGGCTCCGACAGCGCCGCAGCGATGGTGTCGACGCCGACCGGCCCGCCGCCATAGTTCATGGCGATCATGGAGAGATAACGGCGGTCCATGGCATCGAGGCCGGCGCTGTCCACTTCGAGCGCGCCGAGCGCCTTGTCGGCGATGCGGCGGTCGATGGCTTCGACGCCATCCACATGGGCGAAGTCGCGCACGCGGCGCAGCAGCCGCCCGGCAATGCGCGGCGTGCCGCGCGCGCGACGCGCGATCTCGTTGGCGCCATCGTCGGTGATGCCCACGCCGAGCACGCGCGCGCCGCGGCGCACGATCAGCTCCAGCTCGGCTTCGGTGTAGAAATTCAGCCGCACCGGAATGCCGAAGCGGTCGCGCAGCGGCGTCGTCAGCAGCCCCGCGCGCGTGGTCGCGCCGACCAGCGTGAACTTCGCGAGATCGATCTTCACTGAACGTGCCGCCGGCCCCTCGCCGATGATCAAGTCGAGCTGGAAGTCCTCCATCGCCGGATAGAGCACTTCCTCCACCGCCGGATTGAGGCGATGGATCTCGTCGATGAACAGCACGTCGCGCTCTTCCAGATTGGTGAGCAGCGCCGCGAGATCGCCGGCCTTGGCGATCACCGGACCGGAGGTCGAGCGAAAATTGACGCCGAGTTCGCGCGCGACGATCTGCGCCAGCGTCGTTTTGCCGAGGCCCGGCGGGCCGACGAACAACACATGGTCGAGCGCGTCGTTGCGCGAGCGCGCCGCATCGATGAACACTTTCATGTTCGAGCGCGCCTGCTCCTGCCCGACGAAATCGGCAAGCTTCTGCGGCCGCACCGACGCTTCGAGATCGTCGTCGCGCTTCTGCGCGCTCAACAGCCGGTCCGCGCTCATAGCAGCCTCGCCTTGCGCCCGATCTGCCAGCAGGCGACCGCGGCGAGCGCCATCGGCAGCAGCATGAATTTTGCCGACGCAAGCGAGACCGGCAGCGCGGCGCGCAACCACGCGGCGAACGCGCCCTCGCCGGCCACGGTATTAAGCAGCACCGCCGATCCATAAACCAGAATGGTGGCGGCGAGCGGCGTCGCCAGGGTCGTGCGGCCACCGACAAGCCGCGACAGGGCGACGACCAGACCGATCAGCAACGCGAGTACACCGCCGAAACCGTAAGCCAGCATCGGTGTCGCGACCACGATCCCCGGCAACGGGGCCAGTGTGCCCTGATGAATGGCGACAACGATGCCGAGCGCCAGCGCGACCAGCAGCCCACCCACCAGCGGACCGAGCGCGACGAAGATCGCGACCACCGGTAGCACGGTCGAGCGCCGCGTCGTGGTATCGGACAGGGTCGTCACTTCGACAATTCCTTCAGGCCGAGACGAATGAGTTGCGCGGTCTCCGGGGTCTCGCCGGCATTGCGTGCCGCAGCAGCGATAGCCGCCGCCGCCTGCGGCTGGCCATAGCCGAGATTGACCAGCGCAGATACCGCGTCGCGCACTGGCTGCGGCGCGCGCGCCTCGTCGATCGCGCCGGCGAGATGCACCACCGCCGGATCGACCGCGGCAAAGGCCGGCGCCTTGTCCTTCAGTTCGATGACAATGCGCTCGGCCACTTTCGTGCCGACGCCGGGCGTGCGCGCCACCGCTGCCTTGTCGCGCAGCGCGATGGCATTGGCGAGATCGGCCGGCGCCAGCGTGCCGAGCACCGCCAATGCGCTTTTCGCGCCGACGCCCTGCACGGTCTGGAGCAGGCGGAACCATTCGCGCTCGAGATCGCTGGCGAAGCCGAACAGCTTGAGCTGATCCTCGCGCACATAGGTCTCAATCGACAGCGTCGCCGCCTCGCCCGGCTGCGGCAGCGCCTGCAAGGTGCGTGGCGAAGCGTGCACCACATAGCCGACGCCGTGCACATCGAGGATCACGTGATCCTCTCCGTAGCTGTCGACGACACCTTTCAGTTTACCGATCATCGCATCATCCTGTTTCGTCGCGACCGCGACATTCTATTTTGTCGCAACCGCGACGGCGGCGCAGCCCATCAGCGCGCCGCCGGTGCGGTTGAACATCCGCAGAGCCCGCGCGCTGCGAAACAGAGCGCGCGCCCGCGCCGCAGCGACGGTGTAGCTACCCAGCACCACGGTGAGGATCGCAATGCACAGCAAAGCGAGTTCCGCATATTGCAGCAGGCCGACACGCGCGACGTCGATCAGGTTCGGCACCAGCGCGAGGTAGAACGCGATCACCTTCGGATTGCCGAGTGCGACCGACAGTCCGCCGAAGAACAGCCGCAGCCGGCTGTCCGGGCGGACATCGGCCGCGAGCGGCGCCGGCTGCGCCGGTGCCGTCCAGATCTTCCAGGCGAGATAAAGCAGATATGCCGCGCCGCCGAATTTGATGACGAGGAAAATCTCGCCGAACACATGGGCGACCGCGGCAAGACCGAGCACGGCGACGCCGAGCCAGACCAGATCGCCGGCGATCATGCCCGCGGCGAAAGCGCCGGCGCCCTGCGTGCCCGCGCCGATCACCCGCGCCACCAGCGCGATGATGCCCGGTCCCGGCGAAGCCGCCGCGATGAGCAGCGCCGCGCTGAAAACACCGATGGCCGTCAGATCCATGGCCCGCCCCCGTTTGTCGCGCTCATTGCGCCACTGCGCGCAACAGCGCCGCGCTGCGCCGATGATGCGCGTGACAGATGGCGATGGCCAGCGCGTCCGCCGCATCCTCGGACCGTGGATCGGCTTTCGGCAACAGCATGCCGATCATTACGCGGATCTGCGTCTTGTCGGCATGGCCCGCGCCGACGATGGTCTTCTTCACCAGATTGGGCGCATATTCCGCGACGTCGAGACCGTGTCGCGCCGGCACCAGCATGGCGATGCCGCGCGCCTGGCCGAGCTTGAGCGTCGATGCGCCATTGACGTTGACGAAGGTGGATTCCACCGCGGCCTCCTGCGGGGCAAACGAGGCGATCACCTCGGTCAGGCCGTCATGCAGCGCGACGAGCCGCACGCCGAGCGCCGCGCGCTCGCTGGTCTCCACCGAACCGCAGGCGACATAGACCAGCCGGTTGCCGTCACTCTCGATCAGGCCCCAGCCGGTCCGGCGCAGGCCCGGATCGATACCCAGAATGCGAATCGGGGAACGCATGGGAGCGAAGCTTAAAGAGGCGGTCCGGCCCCGCATAGGCAGTCGGAGCCGCATGGGCGCTCTGCGGGCGACAGGCGGGACAACGTGGCTGCAACTGTCGCGGAAGCGGAAAGCCGCTGCTACAGAGGCCGCCCACCCTGTTCGCTCGGCGAAGTTCCTCGATGACCCTGCCCGACAGCACCGTCTTTGCCGCCGTTCTCGCCGATCCGCTGGTTTATCTGGTGATCGGCATCGCCTTCGTCACCGGCTTCGTGCGTGGCTTCTCCGGCTTCGGCTCGGCGCTGATCTACATTCCGCTGACGAGCGCGGTATTCGGCCCGAAAATGGCCGCCGCCACGTTCGTCATCATGGATCTTATCACCGCATTTCCGTTCCTGCGCGCGGTCGGTCCCCGCGCGGCGTGGCGCGAGGTGCTGCCGATCGCGATCGCGGCCGCCATCGGCGTGCAGTTCGGCACGCAAATCCTGCGCTTCGCCGACCCGACCAATCTGCGCTGGGGCGTCTGCGTCTTCGTCGCCTTGATCGTGATCGTGCTCGCCTCCGGCTGGCGCTATCGCAAGAGCCCGACACTGTGGCTGACATTCGCGGTCGGCCTCATCGCCGGCGTGATCGGCGGCGCGGCTCAGATCTCGGGACCGCCGGTGATCATCTACTGGCTCGGCGGCATGCATCCGCCGGACGTACTGCGGGCGAACTTCCTGTGGTACTTCACGCTATTCAATGTCGCCGCCACCATCACCTATGGGTGGTACGGGCTGATCACGGCGCAGGCGCTGGCGATCACCGTACTGATTACGCCGGTATGCATGGTCGGCATGTGGCTTGGCGGAAAGCTGTTCCCGTATGCGTCGGAGCGCACATACCGGCGCATCGCCTATGCGATCGTCGCGTTCTCGGCGATCGCCGGCCTGCCGCTGTGGGATAGTTTGCGGTAACATCGTCAATTCCGGACGCAGCAATCAGCACGTTCACGCGCGCCTGGGACGCGCTATGGCAGCGATCCGGAATCCCGTTGCAGCGGCAGTCATTGTCGAACCGGATTCCGGGTTCGCGATCTGCGATCGAGCCCGGACTGACAGAACGCTACGCGCTGAGCTTCTGGATTAGGGCGTCGGATACTTCGAAATTGGCGTAGACGGTCTGTACGTCGTCGAGTTCTTCCAGCGTCGAGACCAGCGACAGCAGTTGCTCGCCCTTCTCGTCGTCGACCGCGATGGTATTTTGCGGCTTCCAGATCAGTTTCGACTTGCGCGGCTCGCCGAACTTCGCCTCCAGCGCCTTGCTGACATCGCCGAGCGCCTCGGGCTGCGTATAGATGGCGTGACCGCTGTCGTCGGAGACGACGTCCTCGGCGCCGGCGTCGATCGCCGCTTCCAGCACCGCATCGGCATCCGCCACCTTGGCATCGAATTCCACCGCGCCGACATGATCGAACATGAAAGACACCGCGCCGGTCTCGGCAAGGTTGCCGCCGTTCTTGCTGAAGGTGGAGCGCACTTCGGATGCGGCGCGATTGCGGTTGTCGGTGAGCACCTCGACGATGATGGCGATGCCGCCGGGGCCGTAACCCTCGTAACGAATCTCGTCGTAGGTTTCTGCGTCATTGCCGGAGGCCTTCTTGATCGCCCGCTCGATATTGTCCTTCGGCATGTTCTCGGCGCGCGCGGCGAGGATCGCGGCGCGCAGCCGCGCATTCATCGACGGGTCGGGCAGACCGAGCTTGGCGGACACCGTGATTTCACGGGCGAGTTTCCCGAACAGCATCGAGCGCGCCTTATCCTGGCGGCCCTTGCGGTGCATGATGTTCTTGAATTGCGAATGTCCAGCCATGAATCCTCGGGAATGGTCCTCGGAAAGGTCTCAACCGCGCCTTGGATAAAGGGGTCTTGGTGAAATTGTAAAGCCCGCAGCGGGTCAGAGCGCCGTTCGCATGGGCGCCGGATAGAACCGGTAGCCGTCGCCGGCTTTGGCCACATGCCCCACCCCCGGGAACGGGAAGTGATAGGCGATCAGCGGAATCCGCTGCGCCGCCAGCATGTCCAGGACCCTGATCCGGGTCGCCGCCGCCTGCTTGCCGTCGGTGTCGAAGACAAACTCCATCTTCGGCTTTTCCAGCATCAGCACGGAGTGGTGCGCGGTGTCTGCGGCGACGCAGAGCGAGGCGCTGCCCGAGGTGATCATATAGACCGTGTGGCCGACCGTATGGCCGGGCGCGGCCATGGCCTGCACGCCAGGAATCACCTCAGCGCCATCCTTGATGAAGGTGATGCTGTCCTTCAGCGGCAGAAGCTGGCCGCGGGTCGGCCCGATCATCGCGCCAATCGCCGGATGCTTGGCCTTGCTCTCGTCAGTCCAGAATTTGAAGTCGGCCTCGGCCATATAGATCTGCGCATTGGGAAAATTCGGCGCGCCGATATGGCCCATCAGCGCCCAGCAATGATCCGGATGCGCGTGGGTGAGGATCACCGCGTCGATGTCCTCGGCGCGGATGCCGGCCGCCTGCAAGGTCTCGAGCAGCCGGCCACTGTTCGGACCCATCGTCCTGGTGCCGCCCATACCGGTATCGAACAGGACGAGCTTGGAGCCGGTGTTGATCACCAGCGCATTCTGCTCGAGCGTGATATTGTCGGGATCGAGATAGTTGGCGGTGAGCAGCGCCTTGACCTCATCAAGCGACAGGCCCTTGAAGTATTCCGGCTTCGGCGCGCCCATCGCCAGCGGGCCGTCGGAGATCACGGTGGCTTCGATGGTTCCGACCTTGAAGCGGTAGAACATCGGCGCCTGCGTGTTGACGAGCGGCGCCTTGGCGAACGCCGGTGCCGGCAGCGTGCCGAGCGCGGCCAGCGCCGCGCCGCCGGCGATCAGGTTGCGGCGGGAGAATGCGAGCGAGCGAAATGTCGTGTCGAACGCGATCATGGGAAGGCTCCAAAGGCCGATGATCGCGGAAAGTGCGCGCGCCGCGTGGCGAACTCAAGACGGCGGAGCGAACCGGCGCATAAAATTCAGCCGGTAATGTCACGGCGCCCAGAACGGCGGCTTCACCTGATCGAGGATGCCGCCAAGCCGCACCGGCGCCACCTGTTTGGCGAGGCCGGTCGCGTCGTCCGTTTCTACCGCCAGCCCGCAGAGCGTCGCCGGACCGGAGGCCGCCTCGAACTTGCCTGTCGGGATCTTGCGGATGAACCGCTCCAGCGGCTGGTCCTTCACCATGCCGATCGAGGAATCGAAATCGCCGGTCATGCCGACGTCGGACTGATAGGCGGTGCCGCCGGGCAGGATGCGGTGATCCGCGGTCGGCACATGGGTATGCGTACCGACCACGAGGCTGGCGCGGCCGTCGACGAAAAAGCCCATGCACTGCTTCTCGCTGGTCGCTTCCGCATGCACGTCGACGATGATGGCATCGGCCGCGTCGCGCAGCGGGCAAGCGGCGATCTCGCGATCCACCGCGATGAACGGATCGTCGAGCGGGTCCATGTAGATGCGGCCCATCACGTTCATGACCAGCGCACGCTTGCCGTTCTTGGTGTCGATCAGCGCGGCGCCGCGGCCGGGCGTGCCGGCCGGGAAGTTCATCGGACGGATCAGACGCGGCGCGCGCTCGATGAACACCAGCGCCTCACGCTGATCCCAGGCGTGGTTGCCGAGCGTGACCGCATCCGCGCCGGCGTCGATGAACTCGTTATAGATCGTCTCGGTGATGCCGAAGCCGCCGGCGGCGTTCTCGCCGTTGATGACGACGAGATCGAGCGCCCAGTCGCGGATCAGCCCCGGCAGGCGCTCCAGCACCACCGTACGCCCGCTGCGTCCAACCACATCACCGATGAAGAGAATGCGCATTTCTATCGCTTCCGGAAATCGATCACCTCGCGCTCGGTGAGCACGAAGTCGAGTTGCTCATCGTGTTCGGTCGCCGGCACGCGGTCGATTTCCTGCAGCGCGAAGGCGACGCCGAGCGTCACCACCGGCTTGAGGCTGCGCGCCCGATGGATCGTCATATCGAAATAACCGGCGCCGTAACCGATGCGATGGCCGGCGCGGTCGAAACAGGCGAGCGGCACGATCATGATGTCGGGCGTTACTTCGGGTGCGTCGGGCTTGGGCTCGCGGATGCCCCATTGGCCGGAGGCGAGTTCGTCGCCGGTCGACCAAGCGCGCAGCGTGAGCGGCTTGCCGCGTCCGGCGATCACCGGCAGCGCCAGCTGCGCACCCTCGCCCGCGAGCTTGCGCATCAGCGGCAGCGGATTGATCTCGGAGCGCATCGGAAAAAAGCCGGACACGATGGCGCCTTTTGGCACCGCGACCGGCAGCGGTCGCGTGGCGAGAATTTCCGCCGCGGCCATGCGCTCCGGCGCCGGCATGGCATCACGCTTGGCGAGCGTGGCGTTGCGTAATGCGGTCTTCTGCGCGGTGACGTCCGGCAATATCAAATCAAATCCGTCATCGTGGGGGCAGCGCGCATGGCGCGCCGCGAAGGATTGGCGAGAATAAAGTGCGGGGCCGCAAAAGCCGTTGGAGTCGTGATCCCGGGAACCTACAGAAGTAGGTGGGCGCCATGTGTCCGAACCCACGGGTCCGGCAGGGACAGCTCCCTAAGGAATCGTAAGGCCCCGGGGAATGTTAACTCCTGACGCACCCCGCAGCTCCGCAAGGACAATGTAGTCCTCGCACGCGCCGGATGCCAGCGGCATCCCCCATCAATTGGTCGGTCAATCGCGAAGATCGCCCGCCATCGGAACGGCAGCCATGGTGGCGACGATCAGCGCCACATGCTTCTCCTGCCCCTTGTCGATGGCGAACACATCGCCGGAACAAATCACCAGACGGCGGCCCGGCCGCACCACGCGGCCGACCGCGCGGAGCCGTTCGCCCTTCGCCGGCGACATCAGATTGATCTTGAACTCGGCGGTGAGCACGGCGGCGTCTTCCGGCATCGTCGTCAGCGCCGCATAGCCGCAGGCGGAATCGGCGATGCTCGCCACCAGGCCGCCATGAATGAACCCATGCTGCTGCGTGTTGCCCACCGCATAAGGCAGCTCGATTTCCACATGGCCGGCGCGCACGGTCGCCATCCGTGCCCCGACGGTCGTCATGAAGGCCTGCCGGGCGAAACTGTCGCGAACGCGCTTCTCGATGGCGGCCGGGTCCATCGCCTATCCGATCGACACGTCGTCAGCGGCGGTCTGATTGAGACGCTTCGTGATGCTTTCGATCCGCTCCGCCGCGGAGTTGAAGGCATGCACCACCGCCGCCTGCGCCTGCCGGGCGCGGTCGGTCGACAGCACGCGCGCATCCTGCATCGCCGTGACTTCTTCCTCGAGACGGCGGATGCGCTGCTCGGCGTCGCGCAACTCGTCGGCGACCTGAAGCGCCGCCATCACCGTCAGCCGCGTATCGCCGATCTCGCCGAACGAGCCGCGCATCGACTCGATCCGCTGATCGAGCGCGGTGGCGAGCGCGGTCAGACTCTCTTCCTGCCCGTCGTCGCAGGCGATGCGGAATTGCCGGCCGTTGATGCTGACACTGACCTGGGCCATCGGCTGCCTCTTACCGGTCATTGGCTTCGATCACGGCGCGGATGGTTTCCATCGCCGTATCGATGCGTTGCGCGATGTCGCGATGCGTGGCTTCGAGCGACTGTCCGCGCGCAGCCTCGCCGTCGAGTGCGGCGGCAAGCCGCGAGCGATCGGCGGCGAGCGCCTGCACCTGCTGCGCCAATCCATGCTGGCGCTGATCGCTTTCGCGATGCCGCTCCACGGCCGCATCGAGCGCATCGAGCGCCGCCGCGAGTCGCTTCACCGCCGCATCGAGAGTGCCTTCGTCGCTCATGGTCCCTTTTTTGATCCCTTTGATCCCCGGCTGGACGATGACGTTATCGCTTGGGATCGTCAAAAAGCCACGAAACCGCAAGTATTTACGCTGGAAAGCTTATGTTCCGTGCGACCACCGCGTCAACCGCGGCGGTCCGTTAGCCCCGGCTATTTACCCCGCCTGTGCATGGGGCGACGGCGCGGCGCGGGCTGCGTTGGACTCAAGGCCCCTGCGTGCTAATCCACCGCCACCTCAGAACAGGGCCCAAAGTTACTATGAGTGGATCAGCTTCGTCGGCCGCAGCCGTGAAACCGTCCGTGGACCGCGCCCGGCATGACCGGATGGCCAATGCGATCCGCGCCCTGGCGATGGACGGCGTGGAACAGGCCAAATCCGGCCACCCCGGCCTGCCCATGGGCGCCGCCGACATCGCGACCGTCCTGTTCAGCCAATTCCTGAATATCGACCCGGCCGACCCGAAGTGGCCGGACCGCGACCGTTTCATCCTTTCGGCCGGCCACGGCTCGATGCTGCTCTACGCGCTGCTCTATCTCACCGGCTACAAGTCGGTGACGATCGACGAGATCAAGCGCTTCCGCCAGCTCGGCAGCCGCACGCCGGGCCATCCGGAAAACTTCGTCACCGAAGGCATCGAGACGACCACCGGCCCGCTCGGCCAGGGCATCGCCAGCGCAGTCGGCTTCGCCATCGCCGAGCGTCACATGGCCGCGGTGTTCGGCGACAGCGTCGTCGACCACAAGACCTATGTGCTCGCCTCCGACGGCGACTTGATGGAAGGCATCTCGCAGGAAGCGATCGCGCTCGCCGGCCATCTCAAGCTCAACAAGCTGATCGTGCTGTTCGACGACAACGGCATCTCCATCGACGGCAAGATCTCGCTGTCGGATTCGACCGATCAGGTGAAGCGGTTCGAAGCCTCGGGCTGGCGCGCGGAGCGCATCGACGGCCACGATCCGCAAGCGATCGCGTCAGCAATCGTCAGGGCGCAAACAAGTGATCGCCCGACCATGATCGCCTGCAAGACGCAAATCGCGTTCGGCTCGCCCAACAAGGCGAACAGCGAGAAGGCGCACGGCTCGCCGCTCGGCGCCGAGGAAATCGCCGCGACGCGCAAGAACCTGAACTGGACCGCCGCGCCGTTCGAGGTGCCGGCCGATATTCTCAGCGACTGGCGCAAGGTCGCGGAGCGCGGCCAGTCCGCCCGCGCCGCGTGGTCGAAGAAGCTCGCGGCGCTCGATGCCGGCCAGCGCGACGAATTCAACCGCCGCATGCGCGGCGACCTGCCGGCGCAGGCGCTCGCCGAGGCGGTGCGCAAGACCAAGGAAACGCTGGCGGCGACGCCGAAGGACATCGCCACCCGCGCATCCTCGGAATTCGCGCTGGAAGCGCTGGTGCCGGCGGTGCCGGAGATGATCGGCGGCTCCGCCGACCTCACCGGCTCCAACAACACCCGCACCAAGTCGATGAAGGCGATCAACGCCGCCGACTTCTCCGGCCGCTTCATCAACTACGGCATCCGCGAGCACGGCATGGCCGCGGCCATGAACGGCAT
Source organism: Pseudomonadota bacterium (assembly GCA_023386635.1). Lineage (GTDB taxonomy): Bacteria > Pseudomonadota > Alphaproteobacteria > Rhizobiales > Xanthobacteraceae > Pseudolabrys. The sequence goes on along the minus strand of JAEWJH010000121.1, from coordinate 1,420 downwards.
GGCGCTGCATGGCGGCATCATCCCCTATTCCGGCACGTTCCTCGTGTTCTCCGACTACTGCCGGCCTTCGATCCGCCTCGCCGCGCTGATGGGCGAGCGGGTGATCCACGTCATGACCCACGATTCGATCGGACTGGGCGAGGACGGCCCGACCCATCAGCCGGTGGAGCACCTGGCCGCGCTGCGCGCCATCCCGAACCTCCTGGTGTTCCGTCCGGCCGACGCGGTGGAGACCCTGGAATGCTGGCAGCTCGCTCTGGAAAACCGCGACCGCCCCAGCGTTCTGGCCCTCACCCGCCAGAACCTGCCGCAGTTCCGCAAGACCGTGGACGCGGATAACCGCTGCGCCGCCGGCGCCTATGAGATTGCTTCCGCCTCCGGAACCGCTCAGGTCTCGCTCTTCGCCACCGGCTCGGAAGTGTCGCTGGCGCTGGAGGCCAAGGCGCTGCTCGACGAGCGGGGCGTTTCGTCGCGGGTGGTCTCGGTGCCCTCGTTCGAGCTGCTGGCGGAGGCTCCGGAAGCCGCCCGCCGCGCCGTGATCGGCGACGCGCCGGTCAAGATCGGCATCGAAGCCGCCATCCGGCAGGGCTGGGACGCCATTATCGGCTCCGACGGCATCTTCGTCGGCATGACTGGATTTGGCGCCAGCGCACCCTATAAAGAGCTCTATAAGCACTTCGGCATCACTGCCGAGGCGGTTACACAAGCCGCATTGAGCAAGCTCGGGAAGAAGTGATAGCAAGACGCGCCGAGACCGCGTTCTTGGTGTCACGCCCGGCTTCGCGCCGGGGATCCACGTCTTCCCGCTTGCATTTCTGGACGTGGATGGCCGAGGCATAAGGGCGTTTACGCCCGTCTTCGACAGACTGATGCCCGGTCATGACGGATGGGTTCGACAACGCTGGGATTAAACAAATGACTGTTCGCGTCGCCATTAACGGATTTGGCCGGATCGGCCGCAACATCCTGCGCGCCATCGCCGAAAACGGCCGCAAGGATATCGAGGTCGTCGGCATCAACGATCTCGGCCCGGTCGAGACCAACGCGCACCTGCTGCGCTTCGACAGCGTGCACGGCCGCTTCCCGGGCGAAGTCACCGTCAAGGGCGACACGATCAGCCTCGGCAACGGCGTCATCAAGGTCAGCGCCGAGCGCGACCCGTCCAAGCTGCCGTGGAAGGACCTCGGCGTCGACATCGCGCTGGAATGCACCGGCATCTTCACGTCGAAGGACAAAGCCTCAGCCCACCTCACCGCCGGCGCCAAGCGCGTTCTGGTCTCCGCGCCGGCCGACGGCGCCGACCTCACGGTCGTCTTCGGCGTCAACCACGACAAGCTGACCAAGGATCACCTGGTCGTGTCGAACGCCTCCTGCACCACCAACTGCCTCGCGCCGGTCGCCAAGGTGCTCAACGATGCCA
>JAEWJH010000068.1 GCA_023386635.1 Pseudomonadota bacterium | reverse complement strand
CACCGCCGGCTTCCGCCAAAACCTTCGTGATCGCCGCCGTCAATGACGTCTTGCCGTGGTCAACGTGACCGATCGTGCCGATGTTGCAGTGAGGCTTGCTGCGGTTGAATTTCTCTTTCGCCATCGTGATTGCGCTCTTTCCATCCAAATCAGCGCCGCGCATCGCGGCGGGTCGGGACCATATATGAAAATGATGACGGTGTTTTGCAATCCGTCGTCGGCCAGACGCCGCCCGAAATCGCCGGTCGCGCGGGGCCGGCGACCGCTCACACATCTATAGAGAGAGAAAGCCGCTCAGTGCCCGGCTTCGGTCAGGAACCGTTCGGCCTCCAGCGCGGCCATGCAGCCCATCCCGGCGGCCGTGATCGCCTGACGATAGGTCCGATCGACCACGTCGCCCGCCGCGAAAACGCCGGGAACATTGGTGGCGGTCGAGCCCGGCCGCGTCCTGATATAGCCGTCCGGGTCGCAGTCCACCTGCCCGCGGAACGGATCGGTGGCGGGATCGTGTCCGATGGCGATGAAGATGCCGTCGGCGGAGACCTGCTGCTCGCTCCGGGTCCTGGGGTCGCGCAGCCGCAGTCCGGTGACGGCGCGCGGCTCGGTGTTGCCCACCACCTCCTCGACCACATGGTTCCAGACCACGCGGATCTTCGGATTGTCGAACAGTTTCTGCTGCAACACCTTTTCCGCGCGCAGCTTGTCGCCCCGATGAATGAGCGTGACCGACTTCGCCAGCCGGGCCAGATAGATCGCCTCCTCGGTCGCAGTGTTGCCGCCGCCGATCACCGCGACATCCTTGTTCTTGAAGAAGAAGCCGTCGCAGGTGGCGCAAGCGGACACGCCCGAGCCGCGGAAATAGGTCTCGCTGTCGAGGCCGAGCCAGCGTGCGCGCGCGCCGGTGCAGATGGCGATGGCATCGGCGACATAGGTCGCGTCTTCGCCGATGGCGACGAACGGCCGCGCCGCGAGTTCGAGCGACACGATCGTATCGTGATGGATGACGGCGCCCGCGTGCACCGCCTGGGCTTCCATCTCACCCATCAGCCACGGTCCCGGGATCACACTGGAGAAGCCCGGATAATTCTCGACGTCGGAGGTGATCGAAAGCTGGCCGCCGGGCTGCGTGCCTTGCAGCAGGATCGGCTGCAGATTGGCCCGCGCCGCATAGATCGCGGCAGTGTAACCGGCCGGCCCGCTGCCGATAATCAGGAACTTGGTTCGTATCGTCTCGCTCACCGTCGCGCTCCGTCGTTTGCGTACATCACTTCATCGGCGCGCGCCGACGCGGCGCGGCCATATTCTCCCTGTTGAGATCGTCGTGCTGTCAGATCGGCCAGTTGGCGCGACGGCGCAGCGCCGCGCTCGCGGCGCCCGCCCCCTCCGCGACCTTGCGGCCATCGACCACGGTAAGCTTGCCGCCACGCTTGAGGATGCGGCCGTCCACCATCACCGTGTCCACATTGGACGGCTGCGCCGCCGTCACCAGCATATGCGCGGGATCGCCGAACACGCCGAGATTCACATCATGGGTCGAGACCATGATGATATCGGCGCGCTTTCCGGGCGCGAGCGAACCGATCGTGTCGGCGAGACCCATGGATCGCGCGCCTTCGATGGTCGCGAGTTCGAGCACGCGCCGTGCGGAGAGCTTGAACTCGTTCTCGCTCCTGCCGTTCTCGACGTTCTGCAGCAGCTTCATGATGCCGAACATGTCGGCGTTGCCAGTGAGTTCGACGGTGTCGACAGAAAGGCCGAGCGGCACGCCGGCGGCGAGGAATTCCGTGACCTTCGGCAGGCCGAAGCCGATCCGCATCTCCGAATAGGGCGAGAGACTGACGGTCGCGCCGGTGCGCGCCGCAGCCTTGATAGCGTTGTCGCTGGCGAATGCCGCGTGGATCAACTGGATATCCTTGCCAAGGAGACCGGCACGATCGATTGCATCGATCTGACCCGCGACGGCACGCGAGCCCGACGCGTGCACCGAGATCGGCAGGCCGAGCGCGCGGCCGGCCTCGAGTTCGGCCTTCCAGACGGCTTCGGGAATCGCGGTCGCCGGATTGTTGCCACCCTGCCCGCGCCACGCCATGCCGAGGCTGATGAGACCGCTGTTGGAATGGGTTGACCAGCTTGCCTTGAGCTGTTCGAGATCGCGCAGATTCATTACCTGATCGTTTGGCTGGCCCTGCCACGGCCCGTAAGAAAAACGGGCGCGCACACCAAGTTCGGCCAGCGCGCGGATATCCGCCAGCGCATAGTCGGCCGAGCGGATGTTGTGGCACCAGCTATGGACATGGGTGATGCCGGAATTGACCGCCTCGGCGGCGGCGAGCCGCGTGCCGTGATACATGTCGTCGGGGTCGTATTTCTGCCCGAGCATCGCGGTGGTGCGGAAATAGCCGTGCTCCGGCTTGTCGCCGGACATGGAGCGCAGCAGCGTATTCCACATATGCCAGTGCGTCTCGACGAGACCGGGCAGCACGATCGCGCCGCGGCCATCGATCTCGGCGGCGCCGGGCGCATTCAGCTTTTGCCCCACCGCGACGATCGCACCGTCCTTCACATGAACATCGCCATCCTTGATGTCGCCGGCGCGATCCATGGTCATGACATGGGCATTGCGGAACACGACCTCGCCGCGCGCAGGCAATCCTCGCGCCGGCGTTTGCGCATGGCTGTCGGTCGACATCAGGCCAGTGGCGCCGAGCGCGCCGAACGCGGCGGCGGCGGTCAGCGCATTCCGGCGGCTGAATTCCTCAGGCATCATCGAAGCCCCCTGTTGCGATATCTGCGTCATCATCGGTGCGGCTATCATCGGTGCGGACCTGCGCGCCAGCCATGCGGCGCGAGATGGCATTCGGCGACCGCGTTCGGTTCGTCTTCCAGCGGTGTGGCGAAGGTCGTGTTCCAGCGCGTAAGGAATCCGGCCATGGCGATCACCGCGACGATCTCGACGATCGCCTCGTCCGACCAGTGCCGGTGCAGCGCACGGAAGTGCTGGTCGGTGACGGCGTTCGGTTGCGTGCTCGCCGCCACCGCGAGATCGAGCGCGGCACGCTCGGCCTCGCTGAACAGCGCGCTCGCCCGATAATCTCCGAGCGCCGCGAGCTTTTGCGGATCGATGCCAAAGTGCAGCGCACCGCTCGCGGTGTGCGCCATGCTGTAGGGATCGCCTGCGGTTTTCGCCGCAAGATGCGCGACGAGCCGCTTGAAGCCGCGATCGACCGTGCTGTCGGGCGACCAGATCGCGTTCTGGATCGTGCCGAATCCCTTGAGCAGATCCGGCTTGCGCTGCATGGTCAGGACGCTGTTCGGCACGAAGCCCAGCGTCCTGACATAAGTCTCCATCTCGCCCGCCACCGCCGGCACGTGGCCGGCGGGCAACGGCGCAAGCCGAAGCGATGCAGCGTTCCGGGCCATCGCTACCGGACGTTCTGCAGCAGCAGCAGCAATCCGCCGACGATAGCGATATTGGCGAAGAAGCCGTTGCGCATCCCCATCTTCTTCATCGGATCGTCCATCTCCCAGAAGCGCAGCAGCAACAGCGTCGCCAGCACGGTGAAGACGATCAGGCAGAGGACGCCGACCGCCGGCTGCCAATTGGCCAGGATCATCGCGCAGCCGACCGCTTCCAGCAGGATGCCGGCCCAGAACGCTAGCCGCGGCATCGGCGTCCGGAAATGCGTCAACCGCTTGACGTGATCCTCGACGCTCGCGTGCGACAGGTTTCTGAACCCGACGATCAGGAAGAAGGCGACGATCAGCAATCTCCCCGCTGAATCGATCCAGGATGCGTCGTTCGGATATAAAGCGTGCATGGTCGTCCCCCGTTAGGCGTAAGCTGCTGCGGATTGATGCTTGGCGCGCACCAGCGCGATGGCGATCCCGCCAACCACCGCCGGAATGGCAGCGATCATGTAGGCCGCCTCGATGCGAAGTCCGGCGGCGACAAGTGCCGTGCCGAACATCGCACCGGCGATCGCGCCGACCCGGCCCCAGCCGATCACCCAGCCGACGCCGGTGGAGCGGATCGCGGTCGGATAGACAGTCGCCGAATAGGCCGAGAGCACGATGTTGGCGCCGACCGTCAGCAGGCCGGTGACGAACGTGACCGCCAGCAGGCCGTACCAGTTGGTCGCCAGGAAGCCGATGCAGCCGGTCGACACCGCTGCGAGGAAGAATGTCAGCACCAGCCAGCGATACGATTTGTCCTTGTCGACAAGACGCGCGAGGCCGATGGCGCCGACAATGCCGCCGACCGAGAACGCCACCGAGGCCAGGATCGCGCTGGTGACCGGCATGCCGATCGAGGCCAGCACCAGCGGCATCCAGGTGACGACATAGACGATCACCAATTGCGCGACGAATGCCGCAAGCGACAGCAGGATCGTCGGCCGGATGAACTCGCGCGAGAACAGTTCGCGCACCGGCTTCCTCGACACCTGGCCGCTCTCCGGCAACACATATACATCGTTCGGCTGCGGCTGGAACGCCCCAGAGATGCGGCCGAGAATGTCGCCGACCTTCGCCGGCGGCGCGCCGCTCAACACCAGGAACCGGATCGATTCCCGCAGCCAGAACAACAGACCGATGGCAAGCAACAGCGGCAGCACGCCGCCGAACACGAACACCGAATGCCATCCATAATGCGCGATCAGCATGGCCGCGATTGGCCCGCCGACCACGCCGCCGAGCGGAAACGCCGCGTACATCATGCTGACCATGGTCGCTCGCGCGCGCCGCGGCGCATATTCCGACACCATGGCAATGGCGTTCGACAGCGCGCCGCCAAGACCGATCCCGATGATCAGGCGAAACGCGAACAGCGACTTGAAATCATTGGCATAGATCGTCAGCAGCGCCGCCACGCCGAAGATCACGGTCGGGATGATGACGCCCATGCGGCGGCCGTAGCGGTCCGCATACCATCCGAAGAACACTGAGCCCACGGCGGCGCCAATGTAATGCGCCGCGAAGATCGGCCCGAACGCCTCGCGGGGCAATTTCCATTCCGCGCCGATCACCGGCGCGACATAGGAAATCGCCAGAATGTCGAAGCCGTCGAGAAACGATACGCCGGCGCAAAGCAGGACCAGTGTGATCACCAGCCTCCCGATCGGCGCTTCGTCGACGATGCCTACGGCATCGATCTTTCTTCCGCTCGTCTCCACCATTTCGCCCTCCCTGACATATGGCTGCTGACGGCTCACCGGACGGCCCGTTGTTGTCGATGTCTCGTCCGGGGCTGCAGTTGGTTTTCGGTTCGCGTTCTTCCCTTGCTGTGCGGCCGGCAGGCTCCCATCGCTTCGATGGGCGCCTGCCGCCTTGTTCGTTCCATCGGCCGCGCGCATGCGGCCTTTGTTATTCGGCGGCGACCTGATGCCGCCGGCCGGAGTCCTGCGCCTTGGCGTAAGCCGCGGTCGCGTCGTATTCGGTCGAACCCTGCTTCACCTCAAGGCCGACCACCTTGCGGGCAAACTCCGTGAACTGGCCGGCGCCGGTGAACTCGGCGCGCTTCATGGTGAGCGACAGCAGCGTCTGCAGCGGCGTGCCGTTGAAGTTCTCGAACATGAACAGGCGGCTGCCCCAGTCGGTGAGATAAAGATCGCGGATCACGCGAGCGATCTTGATGCGGTCATAGGGTTCGCCAACCGCGCCCTTGTTGAGCTTCTCCAGCCACGGCCGCATCTCCGGATGTTGCCATTGCGCCTCGGTCGGGAACATGATGGCGCTGCGGCCGCACAGATCGATCAGTTCGTCGACCATGGTGCCGAGGTTCTGCAGGAAATAGACGCGGCCCCAGTTGAAGAGCTGGATATCCGGCTTGTAGAGCCCGCCCGGCGTGTAAAAGCCCTGGTCTTCCGCGGCGAGCACGTGCGCGTAAGTCGATTGCTGGAAGCCGACGATCTTGGCGAGCCGCGACTGCACCGCTTCGATCTTGGCCGTGCCGAGATGCTCGCACATCAGGATCGCGAGACCGCCGAGCAGTTCCGCACGCACGGCCTGGCGGATCAGCGCATAGTAATGGCCCCAGTCGAACACGCGCTGCGGATAGAGCTTGGCATGGTCCGGGTTGCCGATGTGGAACACATACTTCCACGGGATCAGCACGTGGTTGAACATCACGGTGGCGTCGAGTTCGTCGCCCTGTGACGACAGCGGATGCTCGGTCGCGTCGGCGCTGACGAGGCTGTCGCGGCAGACGATGGTGATGCCTTTGAGATTGGCAGGGCAGACACCGTAGATGATCTGATCGCCCTTGGCGCCCGGACGGTAGAACACGCCGAGATGCAGGAAGTCGCCGAACGCCGACGCGGTGCCGATCGACTTCACGCCGTTGACGACGATGCCCTCGTCATTGGTTTCGACGATGCGCAGCGCCGGCGAATTGGCGTGCGCGTTCGGATCGGAACGGTCCGCCTGCGGGTCGACAAAGTGCGGCGCGACGACGAGATCGTTCTCCACCGCAAGGCGCCAGAAATTTCGGATGTTGTCAGCGAGGCCCCGCCCCTCCGCGCCGATCGAAGCCTTCTCCCACGGCTCGGGATCGTCGATGTAAGTGACCAGCATGTAGTTCTGCGAGTCGGGCGTGCGCGGGCACGACGCCGCGACGAAGTGCTTCATGATGAATTCGTGGTACTTGCGCTTCTTGACCAGCTCTTCCTTGCTGGAATGCTGCAACCACATCATCGAGCGGCGCTCGCCGTCTTCATCGATGAAGGTGAGAAGGTCATGCAGCTCTGGCTTGCGATGCAGATCGAAGAACTCCGCCGTGCGCTCGGCATAGGCCCGCGTGAGCGGATGCGTCGCCACGTTGTCGATGCGGGTGTTGCCGACCCAGACGTCGCGGCCGTCGTTGAGTGCCTTGAGATAGTGTTCGCCTGTGCGGAGCATGTCGCTCTCCTGTGTTCCTCGATACCGTTGTGTCGCCCGCGCCCTTTAAAGAGCGCGCGTGGTTGCGTAGTCCCGCTGCTGGTAGATCAGCGGCTGAAGATTGGAGGCTTCCGCGGTCGCGACGACGCGGACAATGAACACACTGTGCGTGCCGATATCGCGCACCTCGTCGATCTCGCAGTCGAGAACCACCAGCGCGTCGCGGCAGCATGGCGCGCCGGTGGTGAGCACGGTCCAGCTGGCCATGGCAAAACGATCGGCCATCGGCACCTTGCCGACGCCGGCGAAGGCCTGCGACAAATCGCGCTGGTCGGCATGCAGGCAGTTCACGCTGAGCACGCCGTTCGCTTTGATGATGGCGTTGGCGGCGCTCTTGCCGTGGACGCAGACCGCCAGAGTCGCTGGCGTGTCGCTGACCGAGCACACGGCCGAACATGTAAGGCCGGCCATGCCGGCGAAACCGTCGGTGGCAATCACCGAGACGGCGGTGGCGAAATTCGCCATGGCGCCGCGAAATTGCAATTGGGAAACGGGGCTTCCCTTGTCCGGGGAGGAGCCAGTCTGGCATGCCGGCATGAGCGCGGGCACACCCGCGGCGATCGCGGCGTGATCCATGGCAGCGTTTCCCTATCCTAGTGTCGTTAGTCGCGCGCCGTGTTGATCCGGCGTTTCATCGTGCGGCTAGCCTAAGACGGGAAAGCGCCGTATACTATAAATCGATGGCTATAAATTCCATTCGCAAAAGTTATTCAGAAACTCTGGGCCTGCATCACCTGCAGGTGCTCGATATTCTCTTGCGCGAGCGCAGCCTCACCCGCGCCGCCAAGGTGCTCGACGTCACGCAGCCCGCTTTGAGCAAGACGCTCGCCACACTGAGGCACTATTTCAACGACCCGCTGTTCGTGCGCGTGTCGAACCGCATGGAGCCGACGCCGAAGGCTCTCGAGCTCGCCGCGCCGGTGGTCGAAATCCTCGACAATCTGCGCGCCCTGCGCGGCGAGCACGTCGCGTTCGATCCGAAGACCTCGACGCGGACGTTCCAGTTCTGCGTGGTCGATGCGGGTGTCATCAAGCTGCTGCCGCCGCTCGTCAACCGCGTCGCCGCCGAAGCGCCGCATGTGCGCTTGCGGCTGATGCAGCTCGAGGGCGAACATCTGGAATCCTGGCTGGAGACCGGAACGATTGATTTCGCCATGGGCTCATTCGCCTCCCTGCCGAAATCGGTGCGGCGGCAATTCCTGTGGCTCGAGGAGTATGTGAGCGTGGTCAATCGCGGCCATCCGCGGCTGTCCGGGACGCCGACACTCAAGGAATTCGCCGCGGAGAATCATGTGCTGGTCTCGACGCTCGGCACCGGCCACGCGCACAAGCTCGCCGAACAGGCGGTGGAAGCCGCGATTCCGCCCGAGCACATCATCTGCCGCGTGCCGATCTTCATCGCTGCGGCCATCGTTGCCAAGCATACCAATGCCGTCGCGACGCTGCCGATGTCGATCGCGACGGTGCTGGCGGACGACCTCAATCTGGAAATCATACGGCCGCCGATCAAACTGCCGAAGATCGAAATCTTTCAGTACTGGCACAATCGATTCCACAGCGAGCCGGGCAACAAGTGGATTCGCGCCGTGTTCGCCAGTCTGTTCGGCGCCCCGACGCGCGGGAAAGTGCGAGGCTGACGTCACCGGCGCCGTGGTGTTGTGCCGGTCCGCCTGATCCTCGGCATTGCCGCATGAGCCGCACACGCACAAGCAACCGACGGAAAGGGAGGCTTGGTCATCCAGGATATTCCGTCAGGTTATACAAACGTTTGCGCCAAGTTATCGCATAGCTCGATCATGCCGTTGACTTTCTCTCGCAAAATAGGCATTTTGGATTTGCAAACGTTTGCAAATAAACCTGTTTCGGCCGGCACCCCCAGCCAGGACGCACAACATTCAGAGGAGTAACGCCCATGGCCCCCCGTATCAGCTATGTCGACCCGGCGACCATCAAGGACGAAGCGATGTTGAAGGAACTGGACCGCTGCGCCCGTGAAGGCACGCCGCGTCCGGAAAGCCAGGCGATCCGCGCGCACGTGCCGGCGACGTTCTGGTCGTTCGCCAACACCTGGCGCGACGTGTTCCACCAGGGCATCGTCGATCACAACATCAAGGAGCTGTGCCGCATCTACGTGTCGCGCTCGGTTCTGTGCGAGTTCTGCGGCAATCAGCGCTCGGAAAAGTCGGCCAAGGCCGGCTTGATGGAAGAGGACTATCTCGACCTGATGAATTTCGAGAAGTCGACGCGCTACAACGACAAGCAGAAGGCCGCGCTCGCCTACGCCGAGTGCATCACCTGGGATCTCCCCTCCGACGACAAGCTGTGGGAGCGTCTCCATGCGCATTACAGCGAGCCGGAGATCGTCGAGATCGGCTACTTCGTGTCGATCACCATGGGCCAGCAGCGCTGGCTGCGCACGCTGAACATCGAGCATCACCAGATTCTCGCCGGCACCGCCGCGTCGATGGCGCCGGGCTTCAAAACCATGGACGAGCTCAAGCAGTCGAAAGCGCAAGCCGACTACTGGGCGAAGGGCACCCCCGCCCCGGTCCAGTCGGTCGCCTGAGCGCGCGGCGCACCGGCGCCGCCGTCAACGGACCTATCGAGAAACGGCTGCCCAAGGGCGGCCGTTTTTCATCGCGCGGTCGGGCCCTGACAAAATCACGGGCGCAGTAATCTTTCGGGTGAATGCGCGGCAGGAATTGGAGCGGGTGAAGGGAATCGAACCCTCGTCATCAGCTTGGAAGGCTGTTGCTCTACCATTGAGCTACACCCGCGCCCGCTCGTTCGCGCCGGCCGGTGGAAGCGCAAGGCTTTGGCAAACACCTGGCTTCGCAAGAACCGGAGCGCAAAGGCGAGTGGTGGGGGAAGTAGGACTCGAACCTACGAAGGCATAGCCAGCGGATTTACAGTCCGCCCCCTTTGCCGCTCGGGACATTCCCCCGAAGCCGTCGCACCGCATTGATTACGAATGACAAACTGCCCTTCGCCGGCCGCCGGATTCGGCCGCTTTATGGGGGTGCGGAGCCGGCAAAGTCAATGGACCTGCCGGCGAATTGCCGGACAAATTTCCCCAGATGCATCAAAGGCCTCCGCGGGGGGAAACCACCCTCGCCCTTGCAACCGCCGCAGGGGCGTCTATTGAAATGCCGCATGGCTCACAAACCGGCCGGCCCGCGCCGCGGACCCGGCACCCCCGGCAAACCGGGCGAAACCCGTCAGCACCGCGACCGCCGCGAGCGCTTCGAGCGCGCGCGCCGCGAACAGCTGCGCCCCAATGACGACGACGGCCCGCTGGTGCTCTACGGCTGGCACACGGTGAAGGCGGCGCTGGAGAACCCGGACCGGACGATCCGCAAGTTCCTCGCCACCGACAACGCCGCACGACGGCTTGCGGAGGAAGGCGTCACGCCGCGCGTCGCGCCGCAGATCGTGCGCCCCGGCGACATCGACGCGAGGCTCCTCCCCGATGCGGTGCATCAGGGATTCTATATCGAGGCCGATCCGCTCACGCCGCTTGCCATCGACAAGATTCCGGAACGCGGCATCGTGCTGGCGCTCGACCAGATCACCGATCCGCACAATGTCGGCGCGATCTTCCGTTCGGCCTCCGCCTTCGGCGTCACCGCCATCGTAACCACGCAGCGACACAGCCCGGACGCGCACGGCGCACTGGCCAAGGCCGCGACCGGCGCGCTCGAACATGTGCCACTGGTGGTGGTGCAGAATCTCGGCCGCGGGCTCGAGGAATTGAAGGCACGCGGCTTCATGCTGGTCGGCCTCGACAGCGAGGGCGACGGCGATCTCTCAACGCTCGACCTGCGCGCCCCGCTGGTGCTGGTGCTGGGCGCCGAGGGCAAGGGCCTGCGCCAACTCACCCGCAATCTGTGCGATCACCTGGCGCGGATCGACCTCCCCGGCCGGATCAAGAGCCTCAACGTCTCCAACGCGACAGCGCTGTCGCTCTACATCGCCGCGCGCGCGATCAAGGCCGACTGAAGCTTATTTCTGTTCGACGGCGATCTTGGCGCGCTCGATCAGAGTGCGCCAGCGAACGATCTCCTTGGCGATGTAGTCGTGGAATTCGTTGCCGCTGATCAGCCACACCGTCGCGCCGTCATGCGCGAGCGCCTTGACGATCTCCGGCGCTTCCATCGCCTTATGGATTTCCTGGGTCAGCCGCGCAACGATCGGCGCCGGCGTATTGGCGGGCGCGACCACCCCATACCACTGGTTCGCCTCGAATCCCGGCAGAGTCTCGGCGATGGTCGGAATCTCCGGCTCCGAGGCAAGCCGCTTCAATCCGGCGACACCGAGCGCGCGTAACTGCCCGGTGCGCACATGCTGCAACACCGCCGATGCGCCCGTAAGCGCCAGCTGCACATGGCCGGCGATCACGTCACTCACCGCCGGATTGGTACCGCGATACGGCACATGCTGCATCTCGATGCCCGCGGCATCGGCGAACGCCAGCGTCGCGATATGCGCCGCACTGCCGACGCCGCCCGTGGCGTAACTCAACTGACGCGGGCGCGCCTTCGCATAGTCGATCAGCTCGCGCACGGTTTTCACCGGCAGCGACGGATTGACCACCAGCGCGTTGTTGACGCTCGCCACCATGCTGATGGGTACGAAGCTCTTGAGCGGGTCGTAGCGCAGATGCGGATACATGCTGACATTCACCGCCAGCGTGCCGATGTGCCCCATCATGATCGTGTAACCGTCGGGCGCTGACCGGGCGACGAAGTCCGACGCGATCGAACCGCCCGCGCCGGGCCGGTTCTCGATCACGAATGACTTGCCGAACACCTCTTCGAGCTTTTTGCCGAGGAGGCGCGCCAGAATGTCGGTACTGCCGCCCGGCGTGAACGGCACGACCAGCGTGACGGGATGCGTCGGATAATCGGCGGCGAGAAGCCGCGATGGCAAAACCGCCATCGCCGATGAGGTCACGCCGAGCGCGAGAACCTCGCGTCGACTGAAACCGGACAACACCGCGTTCATAGAACCGGACTCCATGGCACCAGCACCTCGCGATAGCCCTCGCCGCTCTTCTCCACATGGCCGAGCGCGGGGAACGGATAATGGAAACCTTGCACCAGCATCCGATCGCTCACCAGCATGTCATAGACCTTGCGCCGCGTCGCCTCGGCCGCGACCGGATCGACGTCGAGCATGAAGTGCCATCCGGGATGGCGCGCGAACAGGAACGGCGCGTGGGTGACGTCGCCCTGCACAAACACCTGTTTGCCGGCCGAACTCATCACCAGCGAGGTATGGCCGGGCGTATGGCCCGGCGTGCCCACTGCCGTCACGCCTGGGATCACCTCCTTGTCCCAGTCATAGGTGCGCAAGCGCTTGAGCACACCGCCCGCCATCACGCGGCGAACGTTCTTGAATCCGTCCTGCACGCGCGGCTTGGACGCACGGCTCATCTCGCCGTCATCCATCCAGAACTTATGCTCGACGGCCGGCACCAGCACTTCGGCATTGGCGAAGGCGAGCGTGCCGTCGGCGCGCAGCAGGCCGTTGATGTGATCGCCGTGATAATGCGAAATGATCACCGTATCGATCGCCGCCGGATCGATGCCCGCGGCCGCGAGCCCGAGCAGCAGCCGGCCGTTGATGCCGCCATTGCTCTTGAACGCCCGCTCGCCCGTGCCGGTATCGACCAACGCAAGCTTGCCGCCGGTGTTGATGACGATCGGATTATACGGCCCGGCATAGATCGCCGGATCCATGAACAACTCGGTAAGCGCCGCCGTGACTTGCGCCTTCGGAACATTGGAAACGAAGCCATCGGTCACCGGCATGCGGCTGACGCCGTCATTAACCACCGTCACCTCGATCTCGCCGAGCTTGTAGCGATAGAAACCGGGCGCCTGGGTGCCGGTCGGCGGCGCGGCCGCCAGAGCCGCTCCTGGAAAACCACCGGCAGCCGCGGCGGCGACCGCGCCGCCCAGTCCAGCTGTTCCC
>JAEWJH010000030.1 GCA_023386635.1 Pseudomonadota bacterium | reverse complement strand
GGGCTGCACTGCCCTCCCCCCTCACCAGCGAGAGGAATTCGGACAACACTGTGTCGGCGGTCGACTCGTCGAGATTGCCCGTAGGTTCATCGGCCAGAACCAGCGGGGGTTTGTTGGCCAGCGCACGCGCAACTGCGACGCGCTGCTGCTCCCCGCCGGACAATTTCGACGGACGGTGATCGAGACGCGCTCCAAGCCCGAGGGCGGTCAGAAGCTGATCGGCGCGTTGATGCGCGGCGTCCGTCTCCGATCCGTGAATGAGCTGCGGAAGAACGACATTTTCACGAGCGTTGAACTCGGGGAGCAGGTGGTGAAACTGGTAGACGAAGCCGAGAGCATCGCGCCGGAGCTCCGTGCGCCCATCATCGTCCAGGTCGGCCGCTTCCTTGCCCGCAATGCGGATCGAGCCTTCGAAACCGCCTTCGAGCAGGCCGACCGCCTGTAAGAGGGTCGACTTGCCCGATCCTGACGGTCCGAGCAGCGCGACGATTTCGCCCGGCATGACGTCAAGCGCAACGCCGCGGAGAACCTCGATGGTGACGTCACCCTGGGTGAAGCTCCGCCTCAGCCCGCGCGTCGACAGTACCGCCTCACTCATAGCGCAGCACCTGCACAGGATCTGTGCTCGCCGCTTTCCACGCCGGGTAAAGCGTCGCGAGGAACGACAGGATCAAAGCGATAAGAATGATCGCGGTCACCTCGAACGGATCGCTCTTGGATGGAAGTTCGGTCAGGAAACGGACCGAGGGATCCCACAAGTTCTGGCCCGTGATCAGCTGGATGAAGTTCACCACACCCTGCCGGAAGAAGAGGAAGATGGACCCCAGGATCAGGCCAAGGATGATGCCGAGCGAGCCGATGATCACGCCGACCGTCACGAACACCTTCATCATGCTTCGCCGGCTCGCGCCCATGGTCCGCAGGATAGCGATGTCGCGGGTCTTCGCTCGGACCAGCATGATGAGCGACGACAGGATGTTGAACACGGCCACGACAACGATCAGTGAAAGCACGACGAACATTGCAATCCGCTCGATCTCCAGCGCCTCGAACAGAGCGGAGTTCATCTGCTGCCAGTCGACGATGATGCCCTTGCCCTGCACTAACGGGCCCAGCGGAGCGAGGATTTCCCGAGCCTTGTCCGGATTGCTTGTCTGGACCTCGATCATTCCGACCTCGTCGCCCATCAGCAAAAGCGTCTGCGCATCCTGCATCGGCATGACGACGAACGCCTTGTCGTAGTCGTAGACGCCGACCTCAAAGATCGCGCCGACCTGATACGACACGATGCGCGGAACCGTCCCGACGACAGTCGAACGGCCGTCGGGGCTGATCAGCTGGATCTCGCTTCCGACATAGGCGCCCAAGGTTTCGGCCAGCCTCGAGCCGATCGCGACGCGATTACTGCCCGGCACGATTGCAGACATGTTGCCGGACTTCACGTTGGAATTGATCGTGGCATTGCCGCGAAGGTCCTCCATCCGCATGCCCCGAACGAGGACGCCTTCGACGCGCCCATTGGCGGAGGCCATGAGCGGCTGTTCGATCAGCGGCGTCGCTGACGTCACGCCAGGCAACTTGCGTGCGCTGTCGGCAATGTTCTGCCAGTCGGTCAGCCGGCCCTCGTAGCCCTGCACGACCGCATGACCGTTGAGGCCGACAATCTTGTCGAACAGCTCTGCACGGAAGCCGTTCATCACGCTCATTACGATGATGAGCGCGGCCACGCCGAGCGCGACTGCGACAAGGCTGATCGAGGCGACGAGGAAGATGAACCCCTCGCCCTGGCCCGGCAGAAGATAACGGCGAGCGACGGTGCGCTCGTACCGGTTGAGAATCATTCGGATAGTCTCGCGAGGGCGGATTCCACGCTGAGCTCATGCTTCTCGCCAGATGAACGGCGCTTGAGTTCGACGGTGCCCGAAGCAATTCCGCGCGGACCGACGATCACCTGCCAGGGCAATCCGATGAGATCCATCGTCGCAAGCTTCGCCCCGCCGCGATCGTCGCGATCGTCATAGGCTGTCTCGACGCCGGCGAGTTGAAGACTGGCGTACAACTCTTCCGCAGCGGCCACGCTTGGTTCGTCGTCCTGCCGCATCGTGACGATGCCGACTTTCCACGGCGCTACCGCTTCCGGCCACACGATGCCAGCATCGTCATGGCTGGCCTCGATGATCGCACCGACGAGGCGAGACACGCCTACGCCATAGCTGCCCATCATCGGCACGACAGGCTTGCCGTCAGGTCCTGAGACCTTGAGCCCCATGGCTGCCGAATATTTGTCGCCGAACGAGAAGATGTGACCGACTTCGATCCCGCGGCCGGTGCGCTTGCGATCTTCGGCGATCGAAGCCCAGCGAGTTTCGTCATGGGTCTCATCCGTCGCCGAATAGGTCGAACTGACCTGATCGAAGAGCGCCTGAAGGCCCGCGACGTCGCCATATTCCAGCGTGTCCTGGCTCCAGTCGAACTCTTCGAACGCGGCATCATAGAAGACTTCGCTTTCGCCGGTCGGCGCGAGAACGATGAACTCATGGCTGAGGTCGCCGCCAATCGGTCCGGTCGCGGCCTTCATCGGCACTGCCTGGATGCCCAGCCGCTGGAAGGTACGGAGGTAAGCGAGCAACTGCGTGTTGTAACTGTGCCGTGCCCCAGCTTCATCCAAGTCGAAGCTGTAAGCGTCCTTCATCAGGAACTCGCGGCCGCGCATCACCCCAAAACGCGGGCGAACCTCGTCCCGGAATTTCCACTGGATGTGATAGAGCGTGCGGGGAAGCTCGCGGTAGCTCTTGAGTTCGTCGCGAACGATCGCGGTGAGCATCTCTTCGTTGGTCGGCCCGAACAGCATCTCGCGGTCGTGACGATCGCGGATCCGTAGCATCTCGGGGCCGTACGCGTCGTAACGGCCGCTCTCCCGCCACAGATCGGCCGACTGGATGGTCGGCATCAG
>JAEWJH010000027.1 GCA_023386635.1 Pseudomonadota bacterium | reverse complement strand
GCGATCGGCCGGAGGCACGTCAACAAGCCGCAGTTACGGAGCGCCGCAGGGCGCGCGTGTCTCCGATCGCAAGGAGATGCGCTCCGGTGTCGTCGCGAGACGGCGCTGGTAATGAAGACGTTGCGCCACGCGGCGCTCCGTCGCCCCTCATCTATGGAATGAGGGAGAGGACTACGGGCGCACCCGGCGCCGGCCAAACAATACGGGCGATGACGCATGCCTGCATGTCATCGGCTGTCTGACAATCGCATCCACAATGGTACCCGCCTCATGGTTCGAGACGCATCGCTGACGCGATGCCCTCACCATGAGGTTCGGAAAGAGAGCAACGCAGCCGCACGCCTCAGCTATTGGTCAAACGATTGGCCTGTTCGACGATACCGACCACGTCGGCCATGATCCGGTTCAGCTCGAAATCCTTCGGCGTATAAACGGCGGTGACGCCATCCCTGGTCAGCGTCGCAGCATCCTCCGGCGGAATGATGCCGCCGACGACGACCGGTACGTCGCCGAGCCCGGCGTCCTTGAGCCGCGTGACCACGTCCTTGACCAGCGGCAGATGGCTACCCGACAGCACCGACAGGCCGATCACATGCGCCTGCTGGTTCTGCGCCGCGGAGACGATGTCTTCCGGCGTGAGACGGATGCCATCATAGACGACCTGCATGCCGGCATCGCGGGCGCGCACCGCGATCTGCTCGGCCCCGTTGGAGTGGCCGTCGAGACCGGGCTTGCCGACGAGGAAAGTGAGGCGGCGGCCGAGCTTGCGCGACACCCGCTCCACATCGGCGCGAAGATCGTCGAGGCCTTCGACGTCGTTGCGCATCGCCGCGCCGACGCCGGTCGGCGCGCGATATTCGCCGAACGCCTCGCGCAGCGCCCAGCCCCATTCGCCGGTGGTGACGCCGGCTTTGGCGCAGGCGATCGACGGCGGCATGATGTTGGCGCCGCTTTTCGCCGCACGCTTGAGTTCGTCGAGCGCGGTTTGCACCGCCTTGTCGTCGCGCGCCGCGCGCCACGCTTGGAGCCGCGCGATCTGGTCGCGTTCGGCGTCCTCCGACACGGTGAGGATCGCCTCGACGCCGCCAGTGAGCGGCGACGGCTCGCTCTCGACGAACCGGTTGACGCCGACGACGGTCTGCTCGCCGCGTTCGATCGCTTCCAGCCGCGCGGTATTGCTCTCGACCAGCTGCCGCTTCATGTAGCCGCTCTCGACGGCCTTCACCGCGCCGCCCATCTCGTCGATACGGCGCAGTTCCTCACGCGCCTCGCGCTTGAGCTCTTCCACCTTGCGCTCGATCTCGGCGGAGCCGTCGAAGATATCGCCGTAATCGAGCAGGTCGGTCTCGTAAGCGAGGATCTGCTGCATGCGCAGCGACCATTGCTGGTCCCAGGGCCGCGGCAGACCGAGCGCCTCGTTCCATGCCGGCAGTTGCACCGCGCGGGCTCGGGCCTTTTTCGACAAGGTTACGGCCAGCATCTCGATCAGGATGCGCGCCACGTTGTTTTCCGGCTGCGGCTCGGTCAAGCCGAGCGAGTTCACCTGCACGCCGTAGCGGAACAGCCGCTGCTTCGGATCGGTGATGCCGTAACGCTCCCGCGTGATCTCGTCCCACAGATCGACGAAGGCGCGCATCTTGCAGATTTCGGTGACGAAGCGCAGCCCGGCATTGACGAAGAACGAGATGCGGCCGACCACCTCGCCGAATTTCTCCGGCGTCACCTCGCCCGAGGCTTTCACCGTGTCGAGCACGGCGGTGGCGGTGGCGAGCGCGAAGGCCAGTTCCTGCACCGGCGTCGCGCCGGCTTCCTGCAGATGATACGAGCACACATTCATCGGGTTCCATTTCGGAAGTTCCGATGTGGTGAAGATCGCCACGTCCTTGATCAGCCGCAGCGACGGCGCCGGCGGATAGACGTAAGTGCCGCGCGACAGATATTCCTTGATGATGTCGTTCTGGATCGTGCCGGTCAGCGCGGTGCGCGGCGCGCCTTGCTCATCCGCCACCGCGATATAGAGCGCCATCAGCCACGCCGCGGTGGCGTTGATGGTCATCGACGTGTTCATGGTGGCGAGCGGGATGCCGTCGAACAGCGCGCGCATGTCGCCGAGATGACAGATCGGGACGCCGACCTTACCGACCTCGCCGCGCGCCAGCACATGGTCGCTGTCGTATCCGGTCTGCGTCGGCAGATCGAACGCCACCGACAGGCCGGTCTGTCCCTTGGCCAGGTTCTTGCGATAGAGGGCGTTGGAGGCGGCGGCGGTGGAATGGCCGGCGTAGGTCCGGAAAATCCAGGGCTTGTTGCGCATCGGAGGTGTGTCGGGCATCAGAGATCTTGTCCTGCCGCCGTGAGGCTATGAGCGGCAATTTCAGCATTTTTGATTTTGCGGCGCAATATCTACGATAATCTAATGACCCAAAAACCAGTTCTCGTTTTTCGAAAATTTCACAAATTGGGATTATTTTGGCTCTTTCCTGCTTTTGATCTATTGCGGCGCAATATTATCTGCGGCAGACTTGGCCTGTTCGACACCTCTATCGGAGACCGAGATGCCGGCGTCTGCTCAATCCCACGTTGCTGCGAACCTCAAGGCCGTGAAGGACCTTTACGACATCGGCGAAATCCCGCCGCTGGGGCATGTGCCGGGCAAGATGCATGCCTGGGTCATCCGGCAGGATCGCCACGGGCCGCCCGAACAGGCGATGCAGCTCGAAGTGGTCCCCACCTGGCCGCTCGGCGAGGAGGACGTTCTGGTTCTCGTGATGGCGGCGGGGGTGAACTACAACGGCATCTGGGCCGGGCTCGGCCAGCCGATCACGCCATTCAACGTCCACAAGCAGCCGTTCCATATCGCCGGCTCCGACGCCTCGGGCGTGGTCTGGGCGGTCGGCAGCAAGGTGAGGCGGTGGAAGGTCGGCGACGAGGTCATCGTCCACTGTAATCAGGACGACGGCGACGACGAGGACTGCAATGGCGGCGACCCGCTGCTGTCGCCGTCGCAGCGCATCTGGGGTTACGAGACGCCGGACGGTTCGTTCGCGCAGTTCTGCCGCGTGCAGTCGCGGCAGTTGATGCAGAAGCCGCCGCATCTCACCTGGGAAGAGAGCGCCTGTTATACGCTGACGCTGGCGACCGCTTACCGCATGCTGTTCGGCCATTCGCCGCACACCATGAAGCCGGGCGACAACATCCTCGTCTGGGGCGCTTCAGGTGGCCTCGGTGTGTTCGGCATCCAGCTCGCGGCGGCGTCGGGTGCCAATGCCATCGGCATCGTCTCCGACGAGTCGAAGAAGCAGTATGTGATGGATCTCGGCGCCAAGGGCGTGATCAACCGCAAGGACTTCAACTGCTGGGGTCAGCTCCCGCAGGTCAATTCGCCCGAATACGCCGAATGGGCCAAGGAGGCGCGGCGCTTCGGCAAGGCGATCTGGGACATCACCGGCAAGCGCGACGTCGACATCGTGTTCGAGCATCCGGGCGAGGCGACGTTCCCGGTGTCGTCGATGGTGGTGAAGCGCGGCGGCATGGTGGTGTTCTGCGCCGGCACCACCGGCTTCAACATCACCTTCGATGCGCGCTATGTCTGGATGCGGCAGAAGCGCATCCAGGGTTCGCATTTTGCTCATCTGAAACAGGCGTCGGCGGCCAACAGATTCGTGCTGGAGCGCCGCATCGATCCCTGCATGAGCAAGGTGTTTTCGTGGATGGAAATCCCGAAGGCGCACACCATGATGTGGAAGAACCTGCACCCGCCGGGCAACATGTCGGTGATGGTGAATGCCGCGAGCGAGGGGCTTCGCAGTTTCGACGACGTGCTCGAGGCGCAGCCCGGCTAGACCGACGTCGATGACGAGGCGCGGTCCGCCGGTGTCTTGCGCCGGCGGCGACGCCGGCGCGGCACGCGCGAGCCGGCGTCGGCGGATTTGCGGCGGGCGATACGGGCCTTCTCGCGCTGTAGCGCCCGCATCGCCAGCACCGAATTGAGTTCGCCGCCATAGATGAAGATCGACGCGCAGATATAGAGAAAGA
The DNA here is from genome assembly GCA_023386635.1 of Pseudomonadota bacterium. Classification (GTDB taxonomy): domain Bacteria; phylum Pseudomonadota; class Alphaproteobacteria; order Rhizobiales; family Xanthobacteraceae; genus Pseudolabrys. The sequence goes on along the minus strand of JAEWJH010000027.1, from coordinate 84,665 downwards.
TCAGCGCGACCATCGCCGACGCGAGGCCGGCATACATGGTGACGTAGCCGTAGGCGAACTCAGCCAGATAGCGGCCGAACACGGCGCCGGAAATCAGCCAGAGCACCAGCGTGGCAATGACGCCAGGCGCGATCTGCCTGAAGCCGCGGCGTCCCGACGGTAGCCACAGATGCACGATCACGAGGGCGATGATCAGCACGGTGGCGGCAACCGAGAACCGCACCACGGTGATCAGGTCGCCGAACTGTGCGAGGACGGGAATATACTTGCGCAATTGCGCGAGGATCAACGGCGCCAGCACCACCAGGAACGAGAACGCGATCAGCGCGATCGCGCCGAGGATGACGTAGCCGATCGATTCCGCACGCAGCCACCAGATCGAGCGCGGCTCGGACAGGTTGTAGGCGCGGTTCAGGCCGATGCGCAGGCTCTCGACGCCGCTCGAGGCGAAGTACAGCGCGAAGACCACGCCGAAGGTGAGCACGCTGCCGCTGAGACTGGTGAGCACGCCATGGATGTCGCGCGCCAGCGGCGCGGCGACGGCCGGCGGCCAGGCTTCCAGCAGGATCTTGGCGGCTTCGTCGGCCAGTTGCGGCGACCCGAAGAAGAAGCCGGCAAGCGCGGTGACGACAATCAGGAACGGAAACAGCGACATGAGCGTCGACAGCGCGATGTGGCTGGCGATGGCCCAGCCGTCATCGGCCAGAAACGCATAGAAAGCGTCGGCGGTTATGTCCCAGATGCGGCGTAGAATGAGCAAAGGTTCCTCGCGAATTGTCCGCCTTTGCGCCCTTTCGAACGGAAAACCGCCGCACACTGTTCCTGGAATGGATTCAACGTGCAAACACCGGATTTGTTGCAGTTACGGCCGCCGTTATGGCCTGGATGCGACCTCTTGGCGACCGGTATCAAGCCGCCCTGACATCATCCAGGAATTGACGGATTTCCGCATCGAGTTTTTCCGCGTCGGCGGCCAGCGCGTCCGCCAAACTCTTGACGTCCGCTGCCGTGGTACGCGCTTCGACGCTGGCCTCGGAGACGCGGCTCATCGCCGCCGCGCCGGTCTGGGCATCGCCCGACGCGCGCGCGACGCCTTCGGCGATGGTCGAGACGGCGGCGTTCTGCTGCTCGACGGTCGCGGCGACGGTGGTCGCGATCGACGACATGTCGGTGATGATGGTGTTGACCTGCTCGATCGCCTGCGTGGCATCGGCGGTGGCGGACTGGATGGCGCCGACCTGACCGGCGATTTCCTCGGTGGCCTTCGCCGTCTGCGCGGCAAGCGATTTCACCTCGGCCGCGACCACGGCGAAGCCCTTGCCGGCTTCGCCGGCGCGTGCCGCCTCGATGGTAGCGTTGAGCGCCAGCAGATTGGTTTGTCCGGCGATCGCCTGGATGAGCCCGACAACCTCGCCGATCCGGGTGGCGGCGCTGCCGAGCTCCGACATGGTGTTGACGGTCCGCCGCGATTCCGCGACCGCGCGCGCCGCCACGCCGGTCGAGGTCGCGGCCTGGCTGGCGATTTCGCCGATCGAGGCGGCGAGCTCTTCGACCGAGCTGGCCGCAGTCGAGACGTTGGCGGAAGCCGCGTTGGCGTGATCTTCCGCCGAGCGCGTTTCCATCGACACGGTGTCGGCGGCGTTGTTGAGGTTGGCGGACGCGGTTTCAAGCCGCATCGCGGCGTTGCGCAATCGCGCCAGCGCGCGGTCCACTGACACCTCGAAGCCGGCGATCGTGGTGGTGATCGCCTCGGTGCGCTTCTCGCGCGCATGGCTTAACTGCACCTGCGTGCCGGCGAGCTTCTCGCGTTCGATCATGGTGTCGCGGAAGAAAATCACGGTGCGGGCCATATCGCCGATCTGGTCGCGCAGTTTGGTGCCGGGAATCCGCACGGCGGTGTCGCCTGACGAAAGCACTTTCATGGCGCGCGCCAGTCCGTTCAACGGATTGACGATGCTGCGGCCGATCAGCCAGCTCACGATCAGGCCGAGTGCGATGACCGCGATGCTGACGAGAATGATCATCGTGCGGGTGTATTTCTGCGAGGCGAGCAGCGCCGCAGCCGCTGTTTCGCCGCCCTGACGGGCGATCTTGATGATATGATCCGCCTTCGGCATCATCCGTTCGCTGTCTTTATCGATCACAGCGCGCAGCGGATAGGCGGCGTTCTGCGCTTCGATCCAGCGGGCGAAAGTGTCGGCATAGGTCTTCACCTGCCGTTCGAGACTGGTCTTCATCTCGGGGGTGCCGTCGACGTCGGCGAATTTCTCGACGAATTTCTTGTATTGCTCGAAAAACGGCTGCCGGAAATATTCGCGCTGCTGCGCCCGATAGCTGCTTTCATAGCGCCGCATCACCAGCAGAGCCTTGAGCAGCTGATCGGCGCTGGCATTGTCGAGCCATGTAATCGACGTGTCGTTGATGACGCGCTCGACCGCATTGGCGGCGCGCTGCAACTCGCCCTGGATGCCCTTGGCTTCGTCGAAGCCGAGTTCTTCCTGGGCCGCGACCAGCTTGTGGAAATTGTCGAGCAAGGTGACGACGTCGTCGCGCAGCGTGACGATGTCGCCGAGATGGTCGGCGTCAGCGGTTTCGATCAGCTTGTCGATGCTCTCGATCGTCGTCTTCTCGGCGGCCTCGAACTGCCGCACCGCCTCGTAGTTCGGCGCCACCGCGAAATCCTTGGCGTGAAATCGCATCGCGGCGATGGTGGTCTTGAAGTCGCGGCTGTTGTCGGCCAACTCGCTCGAGCGCCGCGCGGCGCGCATGGCTTCATCGACGGCGCGCTCGCTCGACATGAAGGTCATGCCGTTGGCGAGAAAGCCGATCACCGGGATCAGGGCGATGAAGACGATCCGCGCGCGGACCGAGAGCGAGGAGACCAGATGGTTGAACAGCCGCATGGCGCCCCAGGACATGAATCAGCGCGGCCAGGTTGCCGCCAGTGCCTAAGGAAACCGAAGATGGTTAATTTGTCGCAAATGCCGGTTTTCCTTAAACTTTTTCCGTCACAACGGGCCCACTAAAGACGACAACCCGCACCGTTGATTTTGTGCGACGCACAAGTCACTGTCTGTGATCCTTCCCAGCCGCAAAGGACGCCTATGCCGATCGTGGAACGCCGTACCAACCCGGCCCGTCAACTGGTCGAGCTGGCCCGCGAGGCCACCACCGCGGTCGAAGCGATCCTGGCCGATGCGATCCGCGCGGTGCAGGCGAAGGTCTCGGTCGAGGGCGTGCTGGTCGGCAAACTGGTCGACCGCGAGCAGCGTGCGACCCACGGGCTTGCCTGGCTCGCCACCTATGTGGAGTCGATCCGCCAGCTCACGGCTTTCGCCGAGCGCATGCAGATCGATCAGTCGCTGGGTGAGCTGGAAGATCATCTGGTCCGCATCGGCCTTGGCGAATATCTGGTGCAGATCACCGGCGGCATCCCGATCAGCCAGAGCGAGATCGTCCGGCCGTCAGATTTCGGCCTGACCCGCGAGCAGATCGAGGCGCGGCTGGTGCCGGCCGTTGCCGCACTGATTGCCGATGGCAATACCGCGCCGCGCCGCGCGGCGGTCGTCGAACTGTTGCGTGCCGATGCGCATCCGGCGCTTGGTCTTGACGACACGCTGGAGGCGATCCGCGACGAGATGCGCAAGTTCGCCGACGCGGAGGTGATCCCGTTCGCGCAGCAGTGGCATAGGACCAACAGCTATATCCCGATGGACGTCATCAGCCGCATGGCGGCGATGGGCGTATTCGGTCTGACGATCCCGGAGCAGTATGGCGGCATGGGGCTCGGCAAGGAGTCCATGTGCGTCGTCTCCGAGGAATTGTCGCGCGGCTATATTGGCGTCGGTTCGCTCGGCACCCGTTCGGAGATCGCGGCCGAGTTGATCCAGGCCGGCGGCACGCTGGACCAGAAGAACAAATGGCTGCCGAAGATCGCCACCGGCGAAGTGTTGCCGACGGCGGTGTTCACCGAGCCGAACACCGGGTCTGACCTCGCATCGATCAAGACCCGCGCGGTGCGCGAGGGCAATGTCTACAAGGTCTACGGCAACAAGACCTGGATCACCCATCCGGTTCGCGCCGATGTGATGACGCTGCTGGTGCGCACCAATCCGAAGGAGCCCGGCCATCGCGGTCTGTCGATGCTGCTGGCGGAAAAGCCGCGCGGCGACGACGCCAGGCCGTTCCCGGTGAAAGGCATGACCGGCACCGAGATCGAAGTGCTCGGCTATCGCGGCATGAAGGAATACGAGATTGCGTTCGACGGCTTCGAGGTAAAGGCGGAGAACCTGCTCGGTGGTGTCGAAGGGCTCGGCTTCAAGCAGTTGATGCAGACCTTCGAGAGTGCGCGCATCCAGACGGCGGCGCGTGCCATCGGCGTCGCGCAGGCGGCGATGGAAACGGCGCTCGGTTACGCGATGCAGCGCGTGCAGTTCGGCCAGCCGATCGTCGCGTTCCCGCGGGTCTCCGACAAGATCGCGATGATGGCGGCGGAAATCCTGATCGCGCGCCAACTCACCTACTACGCCGCGCGACAGAAGGATTCCGGCCGGCGTTGCGATCTCGAGGCCGGCATGGCGAAGCTTTTGGCTGCCCGCGTCGCCTGGGCCAATGCCGACAACGGCGTGCAGATCCACGGCGGTAATGGCTTCGCCCTGGAATTCCCGGCCTCGCGCATTCTGTGCGACGCCCGCATCCTCAATATCTTCGAGGGCGCGGCCGAAATCCAGGCGCAGGTGATCGCCCGTCGGCTGCTCGACGGCACGAACTAGGGACAAATTGCGATAACGCAAGGCGGCTAAACGCCCGCTCCAGCAGGCTCGGGAACGGCAACTGATGGCGCAGTCGCGCGTTGTCATTGCCATACCGGTGTCTGCAAGGAGTGTTTTATGTCCGATCTCAAGATTCATCCGGGCGAGTGGGTTGTCGTGTGCGATGGCGCCAAGGCGCTGTTGCTGGAAAACGAAGGCGACGCGAAATTTCCCAATCTGCGCTGTCGCGAGGTGGTCGAGGAAAAACACGCCCTGACCCACGAGCAGGGCACCGATCGTCCCGGCCGCGCACATTCCTCCGTCGGCCATGGCCGCAGTTCCGTGGCCCAGACCGACTGGCACGATCAGGACGAGCGGGCGTTTCTTAAGGACTTGGCCGAACGGCTGGACAAGGCGGTGCTGGACGGCCATGTGAAGTCCATGGTGATCGTCGCGCCGCCACGGGCGCTCGGCGTCCTGCGCCAGATCTATTCGCCACGCCTGCGCGAGGCGGTGAAGAGCGAGCTCGACAAGGACATGGTGAAACTCCCGGTTTACGAGATCGAGAAGCATCTGGCCGGCTAGCCGCACAGGGCTTTTTCTTCACCGGCAGAATGATATGGTCCCGGCCGCAACGAGGCCGGTGGATGATCCGTTTCGCTTTTCTGGGCTGCCTGGCGCTGCTGACGGTTTCGTCCCTGGGGACGGACCATGCGGCGGCGCAGGCGCATGTCGATCGGGCCGAGCGGCCGCGGGTCGGCCCCGCCATTGCCGGCGATATCCCTGTGCCCGGTTTCTGGGATCCGCGCCGCCGGCCGGAACGGCCCGATCTGTCGCGGGTCAGCACGATCCGCTTTCTGACCGAGACCGATTATCCGCCGTTCAATTATGCCGGGCCGGACGGCAATCCGGCCGGGTTCAATGTCGATCTCGCCCGGGCCATCTGCGAGGAGATCAAGGCTCAGTGCACGGTCCAGCAGCGCCGGTTTGACACACTGCTCGCCGCGATCAATGCCAATCAGGGCGACGCGCTGCTGGCGTCGATCGCCATCACGCCGGAAGTCCGCGCGCGGCTCGATTTCACCGATCCCTATTACCGCACGCCGGCGCGCTTCGTGGCGCGCAAGGACAGTACGATCATGGACCCGCGGCCGCAGGCGATGGAGGGCAAGACCATCGCCGTCGTCGCCGGTACCGCGCATGAGGCCTATCTCAAGGCGCTCTACACCGAGGCGACGCTGAAGCCCTATCCGACGGCGGAAGCGGCGCGCGAAGCCTTGAAGAAAGGCGAGGTCGATCTGCTGTTCGCCGATGGCATCGCGCTGGCGTTCTGGCTGAACGGCACCGATTCCGCGAATTGTTGCGTTTTCCGTGGCGGGCCTTATCTCGACAGCAGCTATTTCGGCGAAGGTGTCGGCATCGCGGTTCGCCGCGGCAACGACGTGCTGCGGCAGGCTCTCAACTGGGCGATGTTCCGGTTGTGGGAGAAGGGCCGCTATACCGACCTCTGGCTTCGCTATTTCCCCGTAAGCCCGTTCTGATGAGTCCGTTCTGATGACCGATGTTGCTGCCGCCGACCTGCGCAAGCTTGCCGAACAGTCCAATGCCTGGCCGTTCGAGGAGGCGAAGAAGATTGTCGCGCGGCTGAAGAAAACGCCGAAAGACGAAGTGATCTTCGAGACCGGTTACGGCCCCTCCGGTCTGCCGCATATCGGCACGTTCGGTGAAGTGGCGCGCACGTCGATGGTGCGTCATGCGTTTCGCGTGCTGACCGACGACAAGATCAAGACGCGGCTGATCGCGTTCTCGGACGACATGGACGGTCTGCGCAAGGTGCCGGACAACATCCCGAACAAGGATCTGGTGGCGCAGCATCTCGGCAAGCCGCTGACCCAGGTGCCGGACCCGTTCGGCACGCATCCCTCGTTCGGCGAGCACAACAATGCGGAGCTGCGCCGTTTCCTCGACCATTTCGGTTTCGACTACGAGTTCATGTCGTCGACGCAGTGCTACACGTCCGGCCGGTTCGACGCGACCTTGCTGAAGCTTCTCGAAAAGTTCGACGCGGTGATGGCGATCATGCTGCCGTCGCTGCGCGAGGAGCGGGCACAGACCTATTCGCCGTTCCTGCCGATCGACCAGAAGACCGGCATCGTTCTGCAGGTGCCGGTGCTGGCGCACGACGCCAGGAACGGCACCATCACCTATGAGGAACCGGACACGAAAGAGCGTGTCACCGTTCCGGTCACAGGCGGCCGCTGCAAGCTGCAATGGAAGCCGGACTGGGCGATGCGCTGGGTCGCGCTCGGTGTCGACTACGAAATGGCCGGCAAGGATCTGATCGATTCCGTCAAGCTGTCAGGTCAAATCTGCAAGGCGCTCGGCGGCACGCCGCCGGAAGGTTTCAATTACGAGTTGTTCCTCGACGACAAGGGACAGAAGATTTCCAAGTCGAAGGGCAACGGCCTGACCATCGACGAATGGCTGCGTTATGCCTCGCCGGAATCGCTCTCGCTATTCATGTATCGCGAACCCAAGGCGGCGAAGCGGCTTTACTTCGACGTGATCCCGCGTCACGTCGACGAATACCAGCAGTTGCTCGACGGCTATTCGCGGCAGGATCCGCGTCAGCAGTTGAGCAACGCGGTGTGGCACATCCACGGCGGCACGCCGCCGCAGGTGGACATGCCGATCTCGTTCCAGATGCTGCTGACGCTGGTGTCGTCATCGAATGCGGAGAATGCCGAGACGCTGTGGGGCTTCATCGGCCGCTACCGGCCGGGCGTGACGCCGCAGACGCATCCGAAGCTCGATGCACTGGTCGGCTACGCGATCCATTACTTCCGCGACTTCGTGCTGCCGCACAAGAAATTCCGCGAGGCGAACGAACCGGAGCGCGCGGCATTGCAGGCTTTGCGCGAGGCGCTGTCGCAGCTTCCGCCGGATACCGATGCGAGCGCCATTCAGGACGTGGTCTATGAGATCGGCCGGCGCGAGCCGTTCCTCGACCACGCCAAGAAGGCGAAGGACGGCCGGCCAGGCGTGTCGCTCGACTGGTTCAACATGCTCTATCAGGTGCTGCTCGGGCAGGAGAAAGGCCCGCGCTTCGGGTCGTTCGTTGCGGTCTATGGCCTCGACAACACCATTGCGATGATCGACGGCGCGCTGGCGCGCACGACCTGACGCTGCGCTTCCGCGGTGACATAAAAAATGGCCGGGATGCCCCGGCCATTTTCTGTTGTGCCCGGCGCGGATGCGTCAGGTGAACATCTCGATCTTGCCTTTGAGATCCATCAGCCCGGTCTCGACCTTGAGCTGCGGCAGGCGCTCGGCCATCTGCTTGCGGAACAGACCCATGGCCTCGCGATGGGTTTCCGTTTCGATCTGCCTGTTGGCGACCTTGGCTTCGCCATAAGCGATCTTCGCCGCGCCGCAGTCGCGATGGTCGATGGCGATCACGCGCTTGATGTTATGCAATTGTACCGATGCGCCGACATTATCCCAGTAGGTCTTGTGCCAATCCTTGAACGGCTCGGCGACGATGCCGATCGCGGCGCCGGCGATGATGAACGAGCTGAACTTGCCCGTCAGATGCCGCCGCGCGGTATAGCGGTGCATCGGCTCCTGCAGGCGCGGATCGATACAGCCGACCACCATGGCTTCGTAGTTGCCGCTCGCCGCAAGGGCGAATTTCGGCATCATCGCTGAGAGGCCGACCGCGCCGGCGCCGAGCAGGAAATGGCGGCGGTCGAACCGGCGCGCCAGCAGGTCGCCGCAACAGGCGCAGGACGTCTGGAATTGCATTGGATGGATCCCCCCGAAACGTGATGGGCGGGATACTATCCGTGCGAAGCGAGCCACGCCATCGGCGACGTCCGAATTTACGCCGTTGTTATGGTCCTGGGGTCTCGGCGAGCCGTCGCCGCGTCTCAGCTACTGGCTCGCCCAGACGATGCGCGCGATCCACAACACATCCGCCATCGCCAGAGTGCGGTCGGCGTGCTCGCGGTTGAGCGAGACCAGTTCGAGCGTCTTGCTGGTCTTGCGTTTGAGCTCTTTGACCGTCACTTCGCCATTCTTGGTCTTGACCACGACCCGGTCGCCCTTGCGCACCGGCGCGTCCGGCGAAACGACGATGATGTCGCCCTTGCGATAGGCCGGCTTCATCGAGTCGCCGGAAATCTCCAGCGCATAGGCATGGGGATCGTTGACGGCAGGAAACGAGACTTCGTCCCAACCTTTACCGACCGGGAAGCCGGCGTCGTCGAAATAGCCGCCGGACCCGGCTTCGGCGAAGCCGATCACCGGCACCGCCTGGGCCGCGCCACGATTGCTGTCGCCGATCAGCGACAGGAACATGCTGACGCTGATGCCGGTGGCATCGAGCGACTTGGCGACCGATTCCGTGGAGGGCCAGCGCGCCCGGCCTTCCGGCGTGATGCGCTTCGACTTGTTGAACGTGGTGGGGTCGAGGCCCGCCTTCTTGGCGAGGCCGGACGGTGAGAGGCCGGCGCGGGCGGCAAGACGGTCGAGGGCGGTCCAGATTTGCGCGTGGGTGAGCATCGATGACGGCATGGCGGTCCCGGTGCGGTGGCCGGCGCCCCGTGATGAGGCGCGCTCGGCGAATCATTGCTGTGATCAGTAAACGATAACTAGGAATTATAGCCTTGAGTTGCTCCCGTCCAGTCTCTTTCTCTATACCGCTGCCGATGCCGCTCGCGCGGCAGCCGAGTCGCTGAAAGACTGGGTCGCCGAAAGGGAGTATCGCGGCGGTGATGGGATTGTTTGGCCGGCTGGCGCGCCCGCTGTTGCGTGCCTTCGACCCCGAGGATGCCCATATCCTCGCGATTCGCGGCCTGAAGCTGCTGCCCCCCCAGCGCAGCCCGGCCGAGGACCCTTCCGAACTGGCGACCCGGGCCTTCGGCCTCAATTTTCCCAATCCGCTCGGCATCGCGCCGGGCTTCGACAAGAACGCCGAGGCGGTGGATGGCCTGTTCCGGCTCGGCTTCGGCTTTGTCGAGATCGGCACGGTGACGCCCCGGCCGCAGGTCGGAAACCCGAAGCCGCGCCTGTTCCGGCTCGACGCCGACGAGGGCGTGATCAACCGGCTCGGCTTCAACAATGACGGGCAGGGGGCGGTGCTGGCGCGGCTCGCCGCGCGCGCCGGTCATGGCGGCATCGTCGGCGTCAATATCGGCGCCAACAAGGATTCGCTCGACCGGACCGAGGACTATGTGCGGCTGATCGAGGCGTTCGCGCCGGTCGCCAGCTATTTCACGGTCAATGTCTCGTCGCCGAACACGCCGGGCCTGCGCAACCTGCAGCAGGCCGCCGCGCTCGACGATCTGCTGGCGCGGACCATTGCGGTGCGCGATCGCGTCAGCCGCGATGCCGGGCCGGTGCCGCTGCTGCTCAAGATCGCGCCCGATCTCACACTGACCGAACTCGACGAGGTGGTCGGCATCGCCCGCAAGCGCCGCGTCGATGGCATGATCGTTTCCAATACGACGATCACGCGTCCGGCGCTGCTGCGGCAGCGCGACAAGGCGAACGAAGCGGGCGGCTTGTCGGGCAAGCCGCTGTTCCGCCTGTCGACACGCATGCTGGCGGAAACCTATGTGCGGACGGAAAGCGCGTTCCCGCTGATCGGCGTCGGCGGCATCGATTCCGGAGCGACCGCGATCGCCAAGATCAAGGCGGGCGCGACCTTGCTGCAGCTCTATAGCGGTCTCGTCTACAAGGGCGTCGGTCTCGTCGGCGACATCAAGCGCGATCTCGCTTTGGCCGTGAGCCGCGGCCGCCGCACCTCGCTCAACGCCCTGGTCGGCGTCGATGCCGCGACCATGACGGCGGAGACCTGGCCGGTTTAAAAAGCCCGGCGCGCCAGCGCTGGATAGCGTGCCGCCTGCAACGCGCCGCGCGCGAGATAGAACGTCAGCAGCGCGAGCCACAGGCCGGTATTGCCGAGCGGCTGCGCCAGCCACCAGACAGCGAAATATAGCGCCAGCGCGACGATCATCAGGTTGCGCATGTCGCGCGCCCAGGTGACGCCGATATAGATGCCGTCATAGGCAAACGCCAGCGCGCCGAACAGCGGAGTCAAGACCGCCAGCCAGAGGAACAGCTGCGCCATGTCGCGTACGTCGGCGCTCGCCGTCATCGCGTCGATCAGGAACGGGCCGCCCAGCGCGAAGACGATGCTGGTGGCGAGGCCGAAGGCAAGACACCAGCCGACCACCAGCTTCACAGCGCGGGAAAAGGCGAGGCGATTGCGGGCGCCGTAAGCGCGGCCGCATAACTGCTCCGCCGCATTGGCCATGCCGTCGAGGAAGAATGCGCCGATCAGCGTGAAGTTGTGCAGCACGGCATTGGCGGCAAGCGTCACGTCGCCGGCTCGCGCGCCCTGCGCGCTGAAGAACAGGAACACGGTCACCAGTGCCGCGGTGCGGATGAAGATGTCGCGGTTGACCGCGAGCATGCGCATCAGCTTGGCGCGGTTGAGCAGCGCGTGTCGCGGCATGTCGAGCCGGCCGCCAAGCGCATACCAGGCCAGCGCCAATCCGGCGGCGAGGCCGGATCCTTCGGCGATGACGGCGGCCCACGCGGCGCCCGCGACGCCGCCGTCGAGCACCAGCACGAACAGAACGGTCAGCGCGATATCGACGACATTGATCACCATCTGCACCACGAGCGCGCGGCGCGGATGGTTGAGCCCGACAAGCCAGCCGAGCATCACGTAATTGCCGAGCGCGAACGGCGCCGACCACAGACGGATCGCGAAATAGAGGCCCGCGGCGTCGTTGACCGCGGCGCTGCCGCCCATCAGCCACAGCACGCCGGCGGCGAGCGGCAGCTGGATCGCCAGCAGCACGGCGCCAATGACGAGTGCGATCAGCAGCGCGCGGCCGAGCACGGCGCGCTGTTCGGTGGTGTCCCCTGCGCCGAGAGCCTGCGCGGTCAGCGCGACCGTGCCCATGCGCAGGAAGCCGCACAGCCAGAACAGGCAGTCGAACACCAGCGACGCCATCGCCACGCCGCCGAGAGCGGCGGCATCGCCGAGCCGGCCGATCGCGGCCGTGGCGACGACGCCGACCAGCGGCGTTGTGATATTGGCCAGCATTGCCGGCAGGGCGATGGCGAAGACCTGCCGGTGTCCGACGGAAAAGGCGGACGTCACATCAGCGGCCGCGCGGCCCGTTGACGATGCGCATGATGATCCAGATCGGGATGACGATCACGGCGCCGAGCAGGAAATAGCCCCACAGCCAGCGCACAGCGTCGAAGCCCATATTCCAGATGGACTCGAACAACCGTTGCAGGCTGAACCAGATATTCCAGGGATCGAGACCAAGGGCCGACAGAACAACGCCGACCAGCACGCAAATCAGGATCAGCCGGCCGAGCACCGCGAGCGGCGAGCCGCCTATCCAGCGGGTGATATTTTGGTCGGCCATCCGATTCTCCAGGAGTTCGCCAAGGTTGCGTGCAGGGCTTTTAGCACATTGCCGGGCAGGACAAGGAGACGTCAGGGAGACCCGGACAGCGGCGTTTCCGCAGCCGCCGGTTGCGCATTCCGTCCCCGCTCGATCCGCTGCAACATGGTCTCCAGCGTTTCCAGCCGGTCGGCCTCGCGCGGCGGCTTGTCCCAGCGCAGCCGGTTGATGCGGGGGAAGCGCATGGCGAGGCCGGACTTGTGCCGGCTCGAACGCTGCAGGCCCTCGAACGCCACTTCCAGCACCAGCCCGGTGTCGCCGTCATGGGTCACCTCGCGCACCGGGCCGAACCGGTCGACGGTGTTGCGGCGCACGAAACGGTCGATCTGCTTCAACTCCTCGTCGGTGAAGCCGAAATACGCCTTGCCGACCGGCACCAGTTCGTTGGCGGCATTCCAGACGCCGAAGGTGTAGTCGGAGTAGAACGACGAGCGCTTGCCGTGGCCGCGCTGCGCATACATCAGCACCGCATCGACAATCATCGGATCGCGCTTCCACTTCCACCACAGGCCCTTCGGTCGCCCGGGGACGTAAGCGGCGTCGCGGCGTTTGAGCATCACGCCTTCGACCGCCTCGGCGTCGTTGCCGGCGCCGGCCTGCGCGGGATCGGCGCGCGCGGCGATCAATTCCCGCCAGGTGGAAAACGGCACCAGCGACGACAGATCGATGCGCGGTGTGTCGAGCCGTTCGATGAAACCTGCGAGCTTCTCGCGCCGTTCGGCAAATGGCCTGTCACGCAAGTCCTCGCCGTCGAGCATCAGCAGATCGTAGGCGCGGATATGCGCCGGAAAGTCCGCGATCAGTTTCGCGGTCACCGCCTTGCGGTTGAGCCGCTGTTGCAAGACGTTGAAGCTCTGCACGCGGCCGTCGCGCAGGATCAGCAGTTCGCCGTCGATCGCCGCGGGAATGCGCAGTACGTCGAGCAGTTCGGGAAAGCTTTTCGAGATATCCTCGCCGGTGCGAGAATAAAGCCGCGCCACATGCTGGCCGTCCTCGCCGACACCGGACACCGCCTGGATGCGCGTGCCGTCCCATTTCCACTCGGCGGCGAAATCGTGCGGGTCGAGCGCGGCGAGGTCGGGCTCGTCCACCGCATGCGCCAGCATCGCCGGGCGGAACGGCGCCGGATCGCGATTGGCGGGTGCGTCGGCGCGACCTTCGAGCCAGTCGAATAATTCCAGATAGGGCGGCGCGAGACCGGGCCAGACGATCTCCACCTCGTTCGGGTCCTTGTCGCCGAGCGCGGCAGCCGCTGTCTTCGCAAGCCGCGCGGACACGCCGACGCGCAGGCCGCCAGTGACGAGCTTCAGCAGCGCCCAGCGCCCGGTCTCGTCGAGCGCATCGAGCCAGCGCGCGAGCTGTGCCGGCAGTTGCGCCTTGCCGAGGGTAGAAAGCGTTTCCACGACATCGGACAGCGTCGGCGTCGGGTCGTTGCGGAGCAGGTTGGTGTGTGCGGGTTTCTCTTCTTTGCCTCTCCCCGGCGGGTAGAGGTCGGCGCGCGCTGGCGCGCCGGGTGAGGGGGCGTTGCTTTCGAGAGCATGCGTGGCTGAATGTGTCGGCCACATCAGCGCGACGGTTTCGGAAAGGTCGCCGACATAATCGTAGGACAGTTCGAACAGCACCGGGTCGACGCGCTCGGCAATCAGCGCGCGGATCATGCCGGCCTTGGCGTGCTGGAATGACAGCGTCCCGGTGAGCGCCGCCAATGCATAGCCGCGCTCGGGGTCCTCGGTGCGGCGGAAATAGTCCGTCATCAACCGCAGCTTGTTGTTACGCGCGGGTTCGTAGGCGAGGCGGTCGAGCAGGTCGGCGAAGCGGTTCATGCGCCGCTTCCTTTCCCTCTCCCCGGCGGGGAGAGATCGGCGCGCATGTGCGCGCCGGGTGAGGGGGCGCTGCTCTCGATCGAGCGATTGCCCCTCACCCCAGCCGTCTCCCCAGCGGGGAGAGGGAGCAGACCAGTGTCCGGCGCATGAGCGATGTTACGCATCCGCCACCGCCTCGTGTTCTTCCTCATCCCCATAACCGACGATGTCGAGCGGTCGCGCCTTCAGCCCGCGCTGCGTCGCCCAGTGCACCAGCGCGTCTTCCTGTCCGTGCGTGACCCAGATTTCACCAGCGCCAGTCGCGACGATGGTCTTCGTCAGACCGTCCCAGTCGGCATGATCGGAAATCACCAGCGGCAGTTCGGTGCCGCCCTGCCGCGCGCGGGCGCGCACGCGCATCCAGCCGGATGCGAAGCAGGCGAGCGGATCCGGGAACCGGCGTGTCCAGACATCCTTGTTGGCGGAGGGTGGGCATAGCGTGATGGTGCCGGCGAGATCCGGCTTCTTCGCGCCGCGCACCAATTCGAGCGGGCCGAGATCGATGCCGCGAGAGACGTAATACTGTGTGATCTTCTCCATCGCGCCATGCAGATAGATCGTCTTGTCGTATCCGGCCTGCCGCAGCATGGCGATGACGCGCTGCGCCTTGCCGAGCGAATAGGCGCCGACCAGATGCGCGCGTTCAGGAAACAGCGCGACGGATTTCAAAAGTTTTGCGATCTCGTGCAGGGGCTCGCTGTGACGGAACACCGGCAGGCCGAAGGTCGCCTCGGTGATGAATACGTCGCACGGCACCAGTTCGAACGGCGCGCAGGTCGGGTCGGGGACATTCTTGTAGTCGCCGGAGGCGACGATACGCAGACCGCCGCGCTCGACTTTGATCTGCGCCGAGCCGAGAACATGGCCGGCCGGATGGAAGCTCACCGTGACGCCATCGACGGCGAGTGGTTCGCCGTAGCGGATCGCCTGCGTGCGGCCGGCGAAACTCTCGCCGTAGCGCAGGCGCATGATGTCCAGCGTCTCCTGGGTCGCCAGAACCTCGCCATGGCCGGCGCGGGCATGGTCGGAATGGCCGTGGGTGATCAGTGCCCGCTCGACCGGCCGGGTGGGATCGATATGGAACCCGCCGGCCTTGCAGCAGACCCCGGACGGGGTGGGGACGAGGATGTCTTCGGGGCGCATCACGGTTAGATAGGTGCAGAACCGCCGATGGCGAGATAGAACGCACCGTTCCCGACAACCGCAACCGATGCCGACCACATTCCAATCCTCCGGTGATCTCGCCGCCGACCGCCGCTTCGAATGGGCGCGGGAAAGCCTGGCGCAAGGAGATGCCGCCGGCGCCGCCGACCTGTTCGAGCAGACGCTCGACCTCGTGCCGGGCTATGCCGCCGGCTGGTTCCTGCTCGCCGAGGCGCGGGAAAAGCTCGGCGACCGTCTGGGTGCGATCGCGGCTTTCGAGAAAGCCCGTGCCGCCGATCCGGCCGACAACCACGGGGCGACCCTGCATCTGATGCGGCTCGGGGCGGTGCCGTCCGGCGCAATGCCGGAAGGCTATGTGCGGGCGCTGTTCGACGGCTACGCCGCGCGGTTCGACCGCGCGCTGACCGAGGGGCTCGCTTATCGCGGCCCGGAGATCCTGCTCGATGCGGTGAAAGCCTCGCGCGGCATCGAGCGCGCCGGCGGGGCTTTTTCGTCGATGCTCGATCTCGGCTGCGGGACCGGGCTCGCCGCGGTGACGTTCCGGCCGTTCGCGGACCGCATCGTCGGTGTCGATCTGTCCGGCGCGATGCTGGCGCAAGCCCGCGCCAAGGGCCTCTATGACCGGCTGGCGGAGGCGGAAGCGGTCGCGTTCCTGCGCGGCGAGGCGGCGCTGAACGAGCGCTACGACCTGATCCTCGCTGCCGATGTGTTCAGCTATCTCGACGATCTCGCCCCGGTCTGCGCCGCTTCGGCGGCGATCCTGAAAGTCGGCGGCAGCTTCGCCTTTACAGTCGAAACGCACGACGGCGATGGCGTGATCCTGCGCGACACGCTGCGCTATGCGCATAGCGAGGCGGTGGTGCGCGCGGCACTCGCCGCCGCCGGGTTTACGGTGCTGATGCTCGAATCTGCTGTGACGCGGACCGAGAAAGGCAGCCCGGTTCCGGGGCTGGTATGCGTAGCGACAAGCGCCAGATAAGGGAGCGATGCTCGACACTCCCGCGCCGCTGCCCGAGGTGTTCATCCGCTGGTTCGCGGCCCGTGGCTGGCAGCCGCGCGCCCATCAGTTCGACTTGCTGGCGAAGGCGCGGGCCGGGCGCTCGGCGCTGCTGATCGCGCCGACCGGCGCCGGCAAGACGCTGGCTGGTTTCCTGCCGACCTTGGTGGAGTTGAGCGAGCGCGGCGCGGCGTCGAGCGCGGTCGTCTCCACCGGCCGCACGCTGCGCCGCACGCAGGGTTTGCACACGCTCTATATTTCGCCGCTGAAGGCGCTTGCCGTGGACATCGCCCGCAATCTCGAAACCCCGGTGCGCGAGATGGGCCTGCCGGTGCGGCTGGAGACGCGCACCGGCGATACGCCGGCCTCGAAGCGCATGCGCCAGCGCCGCGATCCGCCGGACATCCTGCTGACGACGCCGGAGCAACTGGCGTTGCTGCTGTCGACCGCCGATGCGCCGTATCTGTTCGCGACGCTGCGCCGTGTCGTGCTCGACGAATTGCATTCGCTGGTGACGTCGAAGCGCGGCGATCTGCTGTCGCTCGGTCTCGCCCGGCTGTTCACTCTGGCGCCGGAACTGCAGACGGTCGGTCTCTCCGCTACGGTGGCAGAGCCGGACGACCTGCGCCGCTATCTGCGGCCGCAGCCGGTGCGCGGTGAAGACCTCGCCGACCTCGTAATCGCGGAGGCCGGCGCCGCGCCTGACGTGTCGATGCTCGACACGCAGGAGCGTCTGCCGTGGGCCGGCCACACCGCACGGCATGCGCTGGGCGAGATGTACGGCCTGATCAAGCAGCACAAGACGGTGCTGCTGTTTGTCAACACGCGCAGTCAGGCCGAGGGTCTGTTCCAGTCGCTGTGGCAGATCAATGATGACAACCTCGCCATCGCGCTGCATCACGGTTCGCTCGATGTGACGCAGCGCCGCCGCGTCGAGGACGCCATGTCGGCCGGCAAGCTGCGTGCGGTGGTGTGCACATCGTCGCTCGATCTCGGCGTCGACTGGGGCGACGTCGATCTCGTCGTCAATGTCGGCGCGCCCAAAGGGTCTTCGCGGCTGCTGCAGCGGATCGGTCGCGCCAATCACCGGCTCGACGAGCCGTCGAAGGCGGTGCTGGTGCCGGCCAATCGCTTCGAAGTTCTGGAATGCAGCGCCGCGCTCGCGGCGGTGCGCGATAATGCGCAGGACACGCCGCCGGCGCGCACCGGCGCGCTCGACGTGTTGGCGCAGCACATCATGGGACGCGCCTGCGGCGAGCCGTTCCTCGCCGAGGAACTCTATGAGGAGGTGCGCGCCGCCGCGCTCTATACGCAGCTCCCTCGCAGCGACTTCGATGCTGCGCTCGATTTCGTCGCCACCGGCGGCTATGCGCTCCGCGCTTACGAGCGGTTCGCCAAAATTCGTCAGGACAAGAACGGCCGCTGGCGCGTCACCCATCCGATGACGGCGCAGCGCTACCGCATGAATATCGGCACTATCGTCGAGGCCGATATGCTGAAGGTACGGTTGGTGCGCTCGCGTGCGTCGAAGACGATGATCCCGCGCGGCGGCCGGCTGCTCGGTCAGATCGAGGAATATTTCATCGAGACATTGTCGCCAAACGACACCTTCGTGTTCGGCGGCGAGATTCTGAAATTCGAGGCGCTGGTCGAGGACGAGGTCTATGTCTCGCGCGCGGCCTCGGAGGACCCGAAGGTCCCGTCCTATGCCGGCGGCAAGTTTCCCCTTTCGACTTATCTGGCGGCGCGCGTGCGCGACATCCTCGCCGATCATTCGGCATGGCAGGCGCTGCCGGCGCAGGTGCGCGACTGGCTGAAGATTCAGGAATGGCGCTCGCTGCTGCCGCGCGCCGGCGATCTTCTGGTCGAGACCTTCCCGCGCGCCGACAAGCATTATCTCGTCTGCTATCCGTTCGAGGGGCGGCTGGCGCACCAGACGCTCGGTATGCTGCTGACGCGGCGGCTGGAACGGGCGCGGCTAAGGCCGATGGGTTTCGTCGCCAACGAATATGCGCTGGCGGTCTGGGCCATGGGCGATGTGGCCGGCACGATCGACAGCGGCCGGCTCTCGCTCGCCGACCTGTTCGCGGAGGACATGCTCGGCGACGATCTCGAAGCCTGGCTCGCGGAATCGGCCCTGATGAAGCGGACGTTCCGCACCTGCGCCATCATCGCCGGACTGATCGAGCGCCGGTACCCCGGCAAGGAAAAGACCCGGCGGCAGGTGACGATCTCCACCGATCTGGTCTACGACGTGCTGCGCAAGCACCAGCCGGACCATCTGCTGCTGCGCGCCGCCCACGACGATGCCGCCACCGGCCTGCTCGACATTCGCCGGTTGGGTGAAATGCTCTCGCGCGTGCAGGGGCGAATCGTCCATAAACCGCTCGATCACGTCTCGCCGCTCGCGGTTCCGGTGATGCTGGAAATCGGCAAGGAGCAGGTTCAGGGCGAGGCGCCCGACATGCTGCTGGCGGAAGCCGAAGCGCTGGTGAAGGAAGCGATGCAATGAGCGAGGCGGCTTCGGCAGCAAGACAAAGACCGGTCGCGCGTCCGACCCCGACCCAGAGCGAGCCGCTGCAGATCGCCGGCGTGACGCTGATCGCCGATCCCGACGGCGCGCTGTACTGGCCGACCGAGGGCGTGCTCGCCATCGCCGACCTGCATCTGGAAAAAGCCTCGAGCTATGCCGCGCGCGGCGTGTTCCTGCCGCCCTACGACACGGTGGCGACGCTGATGCGGCTGGCGCGGCTGATGACGCGCTACAACCCGCGCTGTGTGATCGCGCTCGGCGACAGCTTTCACGACGGCCGGGGTCCGTCGCGACTCAGCGATCAGGATCGCGCCGGGCTGCTGGCATTGCAGACCGGCCGCGACTGGATCTGGATCACCGGCAACCACGATCCCGATCCCGCGACCGGCATCGGCGGCTCGTTCGGCGGCACTTTGCAGATCGGCGCGCTGTCATTCCGGCACGAGCCGACCGGCGGGTTCGGCGAGATCGCCGGCCATCTGCATCCGGTGGCGCGGGTCTCGCATCGCGGCCAGACCATCGGCCGCCGCTGCTTCGCTGCCGACGGCGAGCGGGTGGTGATGCCGGCATTCGGTGCTTTCACCGGGGGGCTGAATGTGCGCCACGAAGCATTCGACACCGTGTTCGGCGCGCGCAGCTTCACCGCGCATATGCTCGGCGACGGCCGTATCTACGCCTTCGCGGTCGGCCACTGTCTGCCGGATTGATCGAACATAAACGCTAGTCGCGCCGGAACACGACGCTGGCGAACCAGCCGGTGGCCAACGCCATCAGCGCCGCGACAAGGCCGTAAAGAAGCCCGTAATCGTGCGCCGCGCTGGCCACGAATTGCTCGAAGCCCGCCTTGACCACTTCGAGCGCCGAGGTGCCGCGCACCACCAGGTTGTTGTTGGCGAAAACTTTGACATCGACCGCATAGTTTCCGGTCGGTGCGGTGGCCGGGAGCGGGATCGACGCGCGGAACACGGTCGGCGTCAGGAACGTCACGCCGGCGGCATTGGCGCGGTAGACGCCGTGTTCGGTCTGCAGCCGCACGAACGCCTCGCGGAACGGGTCGGTCGGCACCGTGTCGGCGATATCGGAGCCGACGCGCTGGCGCAGGATTACGTTGTCGAGGCCGAGCTGCAGGAGGCGGCGCTGGTCCTCGTTGGTGATCTCCCGCATCGGCCGGTTCGACAGCACGGCGAGATAAGACGGCACATTGATGAACTGCCGCGCTTCCTGGTTGATCCAGATGCCCAGCGTGCGCTCCTTGCGCCGTGTGCGCACGGTGGTCGCCGGCCCGGACACGGTGACGACGACATCGTAGGAGGCGCGCAATGGCCCGCGCGGCGCATCGGGCTCGATCGTGCCGAACAGCACCAGTTCCTCGCCGTCGAAGTTCGAGGTCACCAGCACGCGGTGGTTCGAGAGCGACACGATCAGCTTCTCGGCGCTGGCGGGCGCCGCTGCCGCGAACAGCGCCGTTGCGGCCACCAGACAGGCGACGAGACGGGAGCGGATCATCGCGCCTGCTCCTCGACCCGCAGCGAATAAGGCTCATTTGGCGTGGCGACGAGATCGACCGCGAATTTCACGCCGACGGCGAACACCAGCACGCCGAGCAGCAGCCGCAACCATTCGCCACGCATGCGCTGACCGATCCGTGCGCCGAACTGCGCGCCGGTGACGCCGCCGACCATCAGGATCAGCGCGAGCACGGCGTCGACCTGATGGTTGGTCGTCGCATGCATCACGGTCGCCGCCGCCATGGTGACGAGGGTGAGCATCATCGACGTGCCGATTACCGTCGCGGTTGGCACTCGCAGGAGATAGATCAGCATCGGCACCAGAATGAAACCGCCGCCGATGCCCATGATCGCGCCGAGGAAGCCCATCAGCAGGCCAATACCCCAGACCGGGATCGCCGAGACGTAGATCTTCGAGCGTTTGAACCTCACCTTGAGCGGCAGGCCGTGCACCCAGTTGTGCATGCCCGCGCGCCGCGGCGGGATCGGATTGCCGCGCCGCGCCCGCGTGATCGCCCGCAGACCCTCGATGGTCATCAGGAAGCCGACGCTGGTCAGCAACAGCAGGTAGAGGATGCTGATGACGAGATCGAGCTGGTCGAGCGAGCGCAGCGCCGTGAACAGCCAGACACCTGCAAAGGTGCCGATCAGGCCGCCTCCCAGCAGCATGAAGCCGAGCGCAAGGTCGATCGCGTTCTTGCGCCAGTAGGACAGCGCGCCGGAGAACGATGAGGCGGCGACATGGGTGGCGACGCTCGCCACCGAGACCGCCGGCGGCACGCCGATGAAGATCAGCAGCGGCGTCATCAGGAATCCGCCGCCGACCCCAAACATGCCGGAGATGAATCCGACCAGCATCCCCATCCCCAGGACGAGGAAGATGTTGACCGGCAGGTCGGCGATCGGAAGGTAAATCTGCAATCGGTAGTCCCGGTTCGGATCGACAATAGCCCGACACCGGCCGCCGAGACGGCGCGCGTCATCCCAAGGTAAACCTTTAGGATAAACGGCGCGCCGGGCGGAAGCCGGGCACACAGGCCGGACGATGTTGTCGCGATGATTGTAACCGGCAATTCGCGCACGGCTACCCTGGTGGGGTGTCGTGCACGATGAATTGTTGTTGCTGTGTCTTTCGGACGCGCGACGAGGCGTGATCCGGAAAAATGTGAAGCTGTTTTCCGGAGATCGCGCCGGGAACGGAAAGAGTGCGAACCGCTTTGATCGCCCTGAGCCGACCTAGCGCGCGGAGAGCTGGAGCGGTGCGCGAACCGGTTGCTTCACCGGATCCTTGGTGACGTCACGGATCGGCTTGGCTGGCGCTTTTGCAGGTTCTTTGGGGTCCTTGGTGGCCGCCTCGGCGCCCTGATCCCAACCGCCGGCCGGCATGGCCACGCGGATCGCATCCTGCGGCTGCAGATGTGGCACCCAGCTGCGTACCGCGGTCTCCGCCTTGGCGCGTGCGGCGGCATCGAGCCGCGTCGCCACGTCGTCGCGCTTCTTGGCGGATTCCTTGTCGCCCTGCGCTGCCGCCAGGCTGAACCACTTATAGGACGTGATCAGGTCCTTGGTCGTGCCGAGGCCCCGCGCATAGAGGATGCCGAGATTGTACTGGCTGTCGGAGACGCCGAAGCCGGCCGCCTTTTCGAACCATCCGGCTGCGGTCTTGTAGTCCGGCTTGCCGTCAACGCCCTCGGCGTAGAGCACGGCGAGATTGTGCATCGCCTTGGCGTGGCCCTGGTCGGCGGCGAGACCGTAATAGCGGCGCGCTTCCTTGAGGTCGCGGCGCACGCCCTGGCCTTTTTCGTACAGGCTGCCGAGGCGGAACTGCGCCGGCGCCAGGCCGCGCCGCGCCGCGCGTTCGAACCAGCGGGCGGCCTCCTCGGTGCTGCGTGCGACGCCCTGATGACCCTCGGCGAAACGAGTGCCCACCTCGTAGGCGGCGGCGGCTTCGCCGCGCGCGGCAGCCTCGCGCAGACGCGGGCCGCCGATCGCGATCGGCAGCTTGTCGGCATAGACCGCGCGACCGTTTCCGATCGAGCCGGTGACATCCGGCTTCTCCGGTTTGTCTTCGGGCGGCGGGGTGGCGTCATCCGGCGCGGTCTGCATCGTGCTGTTCGGCGCGAGCAGCTTGAAGCCGGAGCCGGCGCCGAGCGGTGTCGCCGGCGCGACGGGCGTGGTCGAGGGCGCGCCGGACCGTGGCGCGGCGGTGTCGCTTTCCGCGTCGGACTCCATATCCTCATACAGGCCGGGCGGCGGCGGATTGGTGGCCTTGCTGCCGACTGAGGCCGGCTTGCTGCTGGGCGCACTGTCGAGCATCGAGCCGACGATGTAGTAGCCGCCGACGACAATGGCGACGACGCTGGATGCGATCAGCAGCGACTTCAGCTTGCCGCGCAGCACGCCGAGCATCGATCCGCTCGCGGCCGCACCGAAAGCGTGGCGCGGTTCGTCCGCGGACTGCGGGTCGATCAAGAGGTCGGTGCGCGGTTCGATCCGCGGCGCTGTCACCGACGCCGGGGCAACCGGTTCCACCGGCATCTGACCGGCGGTCTTGGCGGCGCGGCGCGCGGCGGCGATGAAATCTGTCTGCGCGCCGGCCGGGTCGGGCATCACCGGCGGCCTCGCAGCGCCGAGCGCCGCTTCCGATGCGGCGATCCGCGCCGCTGGCGACGCGACGACGGGGCCGGCATTGCGGCCGGCGGCGGAGCGAGCCATGCCTGGCTCGATCGGCTGGTCGGGCGGCAGATCGGGATCAATCGGTTGGCTGCGGCGCACGCCTTGCTTGATCTGCGGCCGCGCGGGCTGCGCCTGAACCGGAACGGGTGCCGGCTGTGCCGGCATGGTCCGCGGCGCTTCGTAGGTCTGCGGCTCCGGCATCCGCTGCTCGGGCAGATGCTGTTCGGGCATCGCCGGCGCGAGCGGCGGCGATGTCATCTCGCCCGCGGCGGCAGCTTTCGCCTGCGCCACGGCAGCAAACATCTGCGCGGCGACGGCTTCGACCGGCTGCTGAAGGGTGATCGGTGCGGCGGGCGGCAGCGCGGCAGCCGGCGGCGCGGCCGGGCGCTCGCGGATGCCATGCTCGATCGCCGCGAGACGGTCGACGAGGATGCCGAGCGTCCCCTGCATCGCCTCCAGCGAATCGTGCGTGCGCGCCACGTCGCGGCGGAGCGCATCCACATGCGCCGGCGGTTCGCTGGCGGGCTCGCGGTTGCGGTTGCTGCGATCGGCCTGCACCAGGAGTTCGCTCAACCCGCGTTCGACCGATTCGAGATTGGCGAGCCGCGAATCCGAGGCGTCGAGCTTCTCGGCGAGCTTGATGATGCGTTCTTCGAGATGGTCGGTGGCGACGCTGCCTCCGCGCGCCGACTGGAACTGCTCGATCTTCTCGGTCAGCGACCCGACCAGATGCTCGAGCCGCTGCGGCACCGCTGCGCCATTCTGGTTGCGCGTGGCGATGGCATCGGCGAGCGCGGAAATGCGCTGTTCGAGATGCGCCAGCGCGGCGTCGCCAGAACTCGTATAGGCGATTTGATCGACCTTGGCGGCCAGCGTCTGCACCTGCGCGGCCAATTGGCCTACGGTCTCGTTCGAGGCGATATGGGCGGTCATCGCCCGCAGATTGTTCACCGCGTCTTCGAACTGGCGAAAGCTCGCCGGGTCGCGCTGCGTGACGATCTGGTCGATGCGCTCGGCCAGCGCCGACACCGTTTCGTTGAAACCGATCAGATGTTCGGCTGGCGTGAGCGACCGCAGCGCCTCATGCACCTGCGCGAGATGCTGCTCGATATTGCTGAGCACCTGCTCGCCGACGCCGGCCTGACGGCCTTCCGACAGGCGTTGCGTCAGGCTCTGGATCTGCGCTTCGACCGCGTCGATGACGTGGCGCGGCATCGCTTCGGTCAGCGCCTGGGCGATCTGGGCGAGTTCATCGCGCAACGCATTGATCGCGTCCTCGACGCCGGGTCGGCGCAGGGTCTCGATCTGATTGGTGATGCTGCGCAGTTGTTTTTCGAGCCCCGACAGGTCCTGGGTCGGCAGGGGGGCCTGCTGCGGCATCGGCTGCGGCGGCGCCGGCTGGATCGGAGCCGGGTGCGGCAAAGTATGCGCCGTCGGCATCGGCGCGGAGGGCGTTGGGGCGGCGTGTGCGGGATAGGGGGCGGCTGGCTGCGGCGGCGCATAACCGGCGGCGTGAGCGTATTGCGGATCGACGTATGCGGCCATCGCCTGTGCCGGCATCGGCGCGGCGGGCGGGGCAGGCGCGAAATTGGCCGGGAACGGCGGCAGATGGCCCTGCGGCGCCGGCGGTGCCGTGCGTTGCGGGGTCGCGACCGCTTCGCCGCGCAGCGCGCGCTGACGTGCGGTGATTTCCTGCACCGCGCGGTCGACGCCCGCCGGCGCAGTCGGGGTCGTCACCACGGACGGCAACGAATGGGCAAAGCTGACGAAGTGGTCGAGCCGGCGGTCGAGCCGTTCCACCAGCTTGGCGAGATGGTCGGTGTCGGACGGGGCTTGCACCGCAGGCACGGCAGCAGCAGCGCGCTGCCGCAGCGGCGCATAGGCGGCAGGCCCCGTGCCGGTCAGGCGGTCGATCTTGCGGGTGAGTTCATCGAGGCGCTGCTCGACGGTTTCGCTGTCGTCTTCGAACAGATCGTCGTCGTCTTCGAGGGCGGCCTGCTGCGCGGCCACGGTGTCGAGCCACTCCTGCACGGACTGGCCCGACCGGCGCGCAGCGGCCTTCACCGCTTCGCGCGTTTCCGGTCGCAAAGACTTCAGCCTGCCCAGTCGCATGCCGTGGACACCCACCTCCGCGAGGAGCGGTCACCATCGGACCGTTATGTCGTCGCGCTTTGGCGCGCGCCGCCATCCTCGCCGCGACTTTTGCGGCTTATGGTAAAGGGGGGGTTAACGAGGGGCGGATACGGTTGATTTTCCGTAAGCAATTGTCCGCCGGGCGGTAGCGATACGCTGCCGGCAGGACAGATGCGGTCCGCGGTTCGATGCCATTAAGAAAGCTTTAACGCTTGAGAGCGCTCCCCATCTTTTGACAGAGAGACATAAAAAAACCTCCGCCCGGAGGCGGAGGTTTTAGTCGCGCGGCGTCTTGGATTAGCGCGCGCGGCGCATATGCCGCTCCCGATAGGTCATCGGGCCCCGCTCGCGATACTCAACGTTCCGATAGCCGACATATTCGCCGTTGACGCACTGACCGTGGCTCAGGTCGAACATGGCATGGAAGCCGCGGCACGGCTGGATCGCCGCGTCCACCAGCGCCGCTGCGCCGACACCGATCACGCCGCCGGCAACGGCCGACGAAGCGGCGGTGGCACCGAGCGAGGTCGCGGCCGCGCTCGAACCATACCAGCCATTATAAAGGCCGACACCGGCCAGAGTGCCGACGACAACGCCGGTCGCCGGTGCGGCGTAAGGAGCATAGTTGTCGCTCGCCCACTGGGCGGAGGCCGGGGTGGCGAACGTGCCGCCCACCAGGGCGGCCGTGGCGATCGCAGCGGCGCTCAGGACGCCCCGCGCGTGATGCTGAATTGCGTGCATGAATATCACTCCTTGTTTTTGAAAAACATCGCAAGGCCGATGCGTGCGCTGCATCGCGAAGCCTCGCGGAGGAAATGCCGCAGCGCCGCAGGCGTTCCTTGATTGTCGTGTCAAAAAAAATGTGAACGGACACATGCCGAACGCATCGTGACGATAACGTGGCGCGGGCGATCAAACGTGTCGCTCGCGTGGCGATGCAATGACGCTGAGGTGACGTGGGTTATGCCGGCACTGGCGTCTGGCTGTGATGTGCGCGGAGCAGGAGCCAGCCGGAAATCAGCACGGTCAGCATGCTGAATCCGAAACCGCCGACAAACGCGATGGCATAGGATCCCGTGAGGTCAAACACCTTGCCGGACATCCATCCACCGAGCGCCATGCCGAACAGCGACGCCATGATGACGATGCCGACACGCATGCCGGCCTCGCGCGGCGAAAAGTATTCGCGTGCGATGATCGCGTAGCTCGGAACGATGCCGCCCTGGAACAGTCCAAACAACGCTGAAATCAGGTAGAGCGATGTCAGACCGTCAAAGAAGGCATAAAGCACCAGCGTAGCGCCCTGCAGCGTCGCGCCGATCAGCAGTGTGGCGAGGCCGCCGATCCGGTCCGCGGCATATCCCGACGCGATCCGGCTGATGATGCCTAGGCCCAACATCAGCGACAGCATCTCCGCGCCGCGGGCGACGCCGTAGCCGAGTTCGCCACAATACGCGACGATATGCACTTGCGGCATCGACATGGCGACGCAGCAGCAGATGGCGGATACGAACAGCAACGTCTGCAAGGTATTCGGCGAGATGCCGAGCCCGCCCAGCGCATGGCCGGATCCGGTTTCGATCGCCGTCGTCTCATGCGCCGCCGCGCGCCGCCGCAGCAGCAAAGCGAGCGGCACCATCGTGACGACACAGAAGATGCCGATGCCGATATGTGTCGTGCGCCAGCCAACGGTCTCGATGAAGTGCTGCGCTACCGGCGGCCAGATCGCGCCGCTGAGATAATTGCCGGACGCGCTGATCGCCACCGCGATGCCGCGGTTGCGCGTGAACCAGCGCGACACATCGGCCATCAGCGGTCCGAACATGGTGGCGCTGCCGATCGTGCCGATCAGCAGGCCATACGCCAGAACGAATTGCCAATAGGTGGTCGCGGTCCCGGCCAGCACGTAACCAAGGCCAATGGCGCCGGCTGCCATCAGCGCCGGCAGCATCAGGCCGAACCGGTCGACCATCCAGCCCATGAACACGCCGCCGAAGGCGACGCCGATCATCGCCAGCGTGTAGGGGAGTGAAGCGCCGGCGCGCGTCAGGCCGAAATCGGCTTCGACGGCGGGCAGCGCCACCACCGGCGACCACATGCCGACACCGCCGATCGTGCCGATCAGCAGGCAAATGGCGAGCCGCCGCCACGCATAGGGCGTTTCGGTTTCGGTGCCCGAAGCGGGTGCGATGACGGGAGGAGAAGTCACGAGTTGGTCCGGCGTTGCCGATCCGATCTAGCACCGCGCGGCACCGGCAACCAGTCAATCCGATTGCTGGCATCCATTCGATGTGGTGATCGCTGTGGCTGATGGCGCACTAGCCCGTCGCTGCAGCGCAGCTTAAGCTTGCTGTCATTGATTTGGAGATGCGCCCGTGACCGATCCATTGCAACTGCCGCGACCCGCCTGGATGACCGAGGATATCGTGCTGCTGGAGGAGCAGGCGCAACGTTTCGTCAATGCCGAATTCGCGCCGCATGTGGAGGCCTGGAACGAGGCCCACATGTATCCGCGCGAGGTCTGGACCCAGGCGGGCGCGGCCGGGCTGTTGTGTGCGGCGATGCCGGAGGAGTATGGCGGCGCCGGCGGCACCTTCGCTCATGAGGCGGCGATCATCCGCGCCTTCAGCGGCGGCGGTTTCGATTCGTTCGGCGCGCCGCTGCATTCGGCGATCGTCGCGCCCTATATCCTGCATTACGGCACCGAGGAGCAAAAGAAGCGCTGGCTGCCGAAGCTCGCGAGCGGCGAGATGGTCGGCGCCATTGCCATGACCGAGCCCGGCACCGGTTCCGATCTGCAAGGCGTCAAGACGACCGCGCGCAAATCGGGCAACGGCTATGTGCTCAACGGCGCCAAGACCTTCATCACCAACGGGCAGCATGCCAACCTTATCGTTGTCGTTGCCAAGACCGATCAGTCGCAGGGCGCCAAGGGCGTTTCGCTGATGGTACTGGAGACCGATGGCGCAACGGGCTTCCGGCGCGGCCGCAAGCTGAAGAAGCTCGGTCTCGATTCTGCCGACACGTCGGAACTGTTCTTCGACGACGTGCCGCTGCCGGCCGACAGTCTGCTCGGTACCCAGGAAGGGCAAGGCTTCTATCAACTGATGCAGGAATTGTCGCAGGAGCGGCTGCTGGTCGCGACCCACGCGCAGGCGATGACCGAACGCGGTCTTGCCTTGACCATCGACTATGTGAAGGAGCGCAAGGCGTTCGGCAAGCCGATCCTCGACTTCCAGAACACGCAGTTCGTGCTGGCCGAGTGCAAGACCGAGGCGACGGTGTCGCGCGTGTTCGTCGACAATTGCATTGTGCGTCACATCAAGGGCGAGCTCGACGCGGTCGGCGCGTCGATGGCGAAATACTGGGTGACGGACATGCAGGCCAAGGTAATCGACCGCTGCCTGCAATTGTTCGGCGGCTACGGCTTCATGGACGAATATCCGATCTCGCGGCTCTATCGCGACGCGCGGGTGATGCGCATCTATGCCGGCACCAACGAAATCATGAAACTCCTGATCGCGCGCAGCCTCTGAGGCAAGGCGCAAAACGGAACGATACCATGCCGAAAATCGATCTCGATGCCATTCCGCTCGACACCCGCACCGGTTATCCGCCGCAGTTCGCGGTGGCGGTCGAAGGCCGCATGCGCAAGCGTCTCGGCAACGCCGTCGGATTGACGCAGTTCGGCGTCAATCTCTGCACGCTCAAGCCCGGCGCCGCTTCGTCGCAGCGGCACTGGCATGCCAACGAGGACGAACTGGTCTACGTGCTCGCGGGCGAAGTCACGTTGTGCGAGGACGGCGGCGAGACGGTGCTCAAGCCGGGCGATTGCGCCGGATGGAAGGCCGGTGTCGCCAACGGCCATTGCCTGATCAATCGCACCCAGCAGGATGCCGTATTCCTCGAAGTCGGCTCGCGCATGCCGACCGAGACCGCGACTTATCCGGATATCGACATGCTGGCGCACAAGGATGCGTCGGGTATGCGCTATACCCGCAAGAACGGCGAACCCTACTGAGGCCAACAAAAATGGCCGGGCTGACGGGCCCGGCCATTGTCTTCGAGGCGCGCTGTCGCGTCAGGCCTTGATCAGGCCTTCCGCGGTCATGGCTTCCTTCACCTTCGGGCGGGCGGCGACGCGCTCGAGATAAGCCGAGAGGTTCTTCAGTTCGGCGATCTCGAGATTGTGGAATTTGCGCCAGTTCATCACCACGAACAGATAGGCGTCGGCGACGCTGAAGGTCTTGCCGAGCAGGAAATCTTTTCCGGCAAGCTGTTTGTCGAGATAGGCAAACTGCTTGGTCAGGTTCGCCTTGGCGATCGTCTTGTAGTCGGCCGGCGTGTCGGGCTTGAACAGCGGCGTGAACTGCTTGTGCACTTCGCTGGTGATGTAGTTCAGCCACTCCTGCAGCCTGGTGCGGTCCTTGGTGCCGGCGGCGGGCGCGAGATCGGTCTTGCCGGCCTTGTCGGCGAGATACTGGACGATCGCCGGGCCTTCGGTGATCACGTCGCCGTCGTCGAGCTTCAGCGCCGGTACCGAGCCCTTCGGGTTGATGGCGAGATAGTCGTCGCCCTTCTCGGTCTTCTTGGTTTTGGTGTCGACGCGCTCCAGCTCGAACGGCAGGCCGGTCTCGCGCAGCACGATATGCGGCGACAGCGAGCAGGCGCCCGGCGAGTAATACAGCTTCATGACAATCTCTCCGTTGGTGGATGCCGGGAGTTAGATGCAGATGCATCCATCTGTCAAGCTTGATGCAGATGCATCTAACGAATAGATTGACGCTTATGTCCAGCAGTCCCGGCGAAAAATCGCAGCACGGTAAGCGGAAAAAACCGGCCACGACGCCTGTAAAAACCTCGCCTGGCGTCTGCTCCGAGGCCGCGGTTTCGGCCTGGGCGCGGCTGGTGCGCGTTCAACACGATCTCGTGAATGCGGTCGAAGACGAACTGAAGCAGGCCGGCTTTCCGCCGCTCGCCTGGTACGACGCGCTGCTGGAACTGTCGCGCGCCGAGAACGGCTACCTGCGCCCGCTCGAGTTGGAGCGCGCGATGCTGTTTCCGCAATACGCCATGTCGCGGCTGATCGACCGGCTGGTCGAAGCCGGTTACGTCGAGCGGCGGATCTGTCCGATCGACGGGCGCGGCCAGTTCGTCGTGATCACGGCGTCAGGGCGGGCGCTACGCAAGAAAATGTGGGATGCCTATGCGGCGGCGATCGAACGTCATGTCGGCGTCAAGCTGACCCGTGCGGAAGCCGTTCAACTGCATCATTTGCTCGGCAAGCTGACGGTGCCGCAGGAGGTTACACCACCAGCGTCAGCGTCTTCGCCGCGCGGGTGACGCCGGTATAGAGCCAGCGGTCGCGGGTATCGGAGAACGCGAAGCTCTCGTCGAACAGCACCACGTCGTCCCATTGCGAGCCCTGCGCCTTGTGCACGGTCAGCACGTAGCCGTAATCGAATTCGTCGTAGGGTTTGCGGCGCTGCCAGTCGAGCTGCTCGATGCCGCCGGAGAAGCATTCCGGCCGCACCGACACCTTGACGCCGCGGGTCGCGGTTTCGTCGTCGGGCATCAGCCGCATGGTCATGATGCCGGTGTTGCGGCCGCTGCGTTCCTTCACGGTCCACAGACCGCCGTTGAACAGGCCCTTTTTGCGGTTGTTGCGCAGGCAGACGAGCTTGTCGCCGGCGCTGGGTAGCGTGCCCTCGAAGCCGCGCCGTTCGCGCATGCGCTGATTGTAGGCGCGCCGCGTCGCATTGCGGCCGACCAGCACCTGATCGGCCTTGAGCACACGCGACGGATCGAGTTTGCCTTTCTCCACCACCTGGGTGTCGCCATAGTCGCCGGGTTCGAGCGAGCGGCCCTCGCGGATCTCCATCGACAGCCGCACGATCGGGTTGTCGCGCGCCTGGCGATGCACCTCGGTGAGCATCGCGTCCGGCTCCTGCTCGGTGAAGAAGCCCGCGCCGCTGCCGCCGCCGGTCTGGATCGGCGGCAACTGCGCCGGATCGCCGAGCACCAGGATCGGCACGCCGAACGACATCAGATCGCGGCCGAGTTCCTGATCGACCATCGAGCATTCGTCGATGATCAGCAGGTCGGCCTTGGAGGCCGGCGCCTCCTCCCACAGGTCGAAGCTCGGTATCTCTTTCCCGCTCTCGCGCGTGCGGTAGATCAGCGAGTGGATGGTGGAGGCCTTGTAACACCCCTTGCTGCGCATCACCGACGCCGCCTTGCCGGTAAAGGCCGCGAACATCGCCGTGCCGTCGAGGGCGTCGGCGACGTGGCGGGCGAGCGTGGTCTTGCCGGTGCCGGCATAGCCGAACAGCCGGAACACCTGTGGCGTACCCTGGCGGCCCGGCTTGGCCTTGAGCCAGTCGCCAACGGCTTTCAGGGCATCGTCCTGATGCGGGGTAAAGACGGTCATGGGCGCTACATAAATCAGTGATGGCGCGGAGAAAAGAACAAAAAAAGAACCTCTCCACGGCCACAGTGGCGTTTGCCATTGATCAACCTTGACGCCGGGTTGATGGGCCAATCGCAATTTCAGGGATTTTGCGCGGCTTTTCTCAACGGCTAACGGCTACATCCATGGCCAGGAATGCGGGGGCATTTCGCGGGACGACATTTGGGGCTGGGGGGACGGCGCGATGCCGGGCATTCGTCACTTGTTTGGCAAATCGGGCGGCCGATCGGGGCCGATGCGCGCGCTCATCTCGATCGGCGCGGTTGTAACGATCGGTATCTCCGCCATCGGCTGGCTCTCTCTCAGCGAGATCGCGCGGCGCGATCGTGCGCAGGCGGAAACGGCGGCGAGCAACCTGATCACATCCCTCGGCAGCGACATCTCGCGCAACCTGGAACTGTTCGATCTGTCTTTGCAGGCGGTGGTCGACGGCCTGCAGAATCCGGAGATCCGTCACGTTTCGCCGGAATTGCGCCAACTCGTCCTGTTTGACCGTTCGACCACCGCCAAGAATATCGGCTCGCTGCTGGTGCTTGATCCAGACGGCAAAGTGCTGGTGGAATCGCGGTCGTTGACGCCGCGAGACACAAACTACGCGCAGCGGCCTTACTTTCAATTTCATCGCGACCACCCCCGAGGCGGCCTGTATATCAGCGCGCCCTATGCGACCAAGCGCGGAGAATACGTGCTCGCCGTCAGCCGCAGGATCAACCTCCCGGACGGCTCGTTCGGCGGCGTCGTCGTCGGCATGCTCAAGCTCAGCTATTTCCACGATCTGTTCCGCCGTGTGACCGTGGGCGAGGGCGACGCGCTTACGCTGTTGAATAACGACGGCATTGCCGTGATGCGGTTTCCGTTCATGGCCGGTCTCGTTGGCGCTGATATCAGTCAGACCGCAGTGACGCGAGCGATGCTGTCGGAGCCTGCCGGTGTGTTTGTGGCGCAGGCCGGTATCGACGGTGTTCAGCGGTTCTATGTTCATCAGACCGTGCCAGGGTTGCCGCTCAAGATCAGCTACGGCACCGCGATGAACCGGATCTACGCCGGCTGGCGGCAGGAGGCGTGGCGCATCGGCGCGCTGGTGGCGAGCCTGTGCTGCATCAATCTTGCGCTGCTGATCGGGTTGATCCGTTCGCTGCGACGTCGCGACGAGGCCGAGGAACAGTTGCAGCGGTTGGCGACCACGGACGCGCTCACTGGCCTCTACAATCGCCGCCATTTCGACCAGATCATCGCGCGGGAATGGAATCGCGCGCGCCGGATCTCTGCTCCGGTGTCTGTGTTGATGATCGACGCCGACCACTTCAAGGCCTACAACGACACCTTCGGCCATCAGATGGGTGACGACGTGCTCGCCGCGCTCGGCGACTGCATCGCCAGCGCCACGCAGCGCAGCAGCGATTGCAGTGCGCGCTACGGCGGCGAGGAATTCGCGGTGATCCTGCCGGGAGTCGGTGCCGACGAAGCGCTCTGTGTCGCGGAAGCGATCCGCGGCAAGATCGGCGCCCTGCGCGAGTTGCAGCAGGGCCGGCCGGATCGTCTGCCCACCGTGAGCATCGGCACGGCGACTTTGGTGCCGCAGGCCGGCCTGACTCCCCGCGATCTCGTCAAGGCGGCCGATGCGGCGCTCTATGCCGCCAAGGAGACGGGCCGCGACCGTGTCATGGTCGCAAACCTGCCGCGGGGACCGCTGGCGGAAAAACTGGCTGCCTGACGCGCGGGCAAATGCCCGCGCACATCGGGCAAGCTCCATCAGATGGGGGCTGCCGCCAATCTGTCAATCCATTGCCCTTTGCCGGGACGCATGTTTAAGGTCGCCGCCTCATAAGGCTGCCAGGATTCTGCATGGCCCGCGACCAGATTGATATGACGCCCATTGAATCGCGCGACGAGCTGGTCGCCTGGTTCGAAAAGGGATGTAAGCCGGCCTCGCAATTTCGAGTCGGCACCGAGCACGAGAAATTCGCGTTCACCCTCGATGGCCATCGTCCGGTCCCCTATGAGGGTCCGAAAGGCATCCGGGCGCTGCTCGATGGAATGCAGGGTCTGCTCGGCTGGGAGCCGATCCTCGAGCGCGACAACATCATCGGGATGTTCGACGTCACCGGCGGCGGGGCGATTTCGCTCGAGCCCGGCGGACAGTTCGAACTGTCCGGTGCGCCGCTCGACACCGTGCATCAGACCCACAGCGAATTGATGGCGCACCTGGCGCAGGTGCGCGAAGTGGCGGCGCCGCTCGGCATCGGTTTTCTGGGCATCGGCATGACGCCGGAATGGTCGCGTGCCGACATGCCGCGCATGCCCAAGGGTCGCTACCGCATCATGACCGAATACATGCCGAAGGTCGGCACGCTCGGCCTCGACATGATGTACCGGACCTGCACGGTGCAGACCAACCACGACTTCTCCTCCGAAGCCGATATGGTGAAGAAGCTGCGGGTCGCGCTCGCGCTGCAGCCGGTCGGCACTGCGCTGTTCGCCAACTCGCCGTTCACCGAGGGTAAGCCGAACGGCTTCCTGTCGTTCCGCTCGCAGATCTGGACCGACACCGACAAGGACCGCTCCGGCATGTTGCCGTTCGCGTTCGAGGACGGCATGGGCTTCGAGCGCTACACCGACTATGCGCTCGACGTGCCGATGTATTTCCTCAAGCGCGGCGATCACTATATCGACGTGTCGGGCCTGTCGTTCCGCGATCTGATGGCCGGCAAATTACCCGGCCATCCGGGCGAGCGCGCCACCATGTCGGACTGGGCCAATCACCTCAGCACCATTTTCCCCGAGGTGCGGCTGAAACGTTATCTGGAGATGCGCGGCTCGGACGGGGGCCCGTGGAGGCGTCTATCCTCGCTCGCCGCGCTGTGGTGCGGCGTCCTGTACGACAACGCATCGCTCGATGCGGCGTGGGATATCGTCAAGGACTGGACCGCGGCGGAACGGCAGAAGCTGCGCGACGACGTGCCGAAGCAGGGCTTCGCGGCAGCGATCCGCGGCCGCACGCTGTTCGAGATTTCCGGCGAAGTGCTTGCTTTGTCGCGCAATGGTCTGGTGCGGCGCAGGCGCTTCGATCCGGGCGGCCAGGACGAGACCCGCTATCTCGAGCCGCTTGAGGACTTGCACGATCGCGGCATCACGCCGGCTGAAGAACTGCTCGAGAAGTTCAACGGTCCGTGGCAGGGCTCGATCGTGCCGATCTACAAGGAATACGCGTACTAGGCTCGGCGATGGCCAAAGGCACACCCGCGACCACGGTGCTGGAGAAGGCGGGTGTCGCCTTCACCCTGCACGAATACGATTACGATCCAACCGCGGACAAGATCGGCCTGCAGGCGGCGGAAGCGCTCGGCGTCGCGCCGGAGCGACTCCTGAAATCGCTGATGGCGAAAGCCGGCACGCAGGTGGTGTGCGTGCTGGTGCCGTCGGATCGTGAGGTCAGCCTGAAGAAACTCGCCGCTGCCGCAGGCACGAAGGATGCGGCGATGCTGCCGGCGGCGGAAGCCGAGCGCATCACCGGCTATCGCGTCGGCGGCATCTCGCCGTTCGGCCAGCGCAAGCCGCCGCGCGTCTTTGTCGATGACAGCGTCATGGCGCACGCGACCGTGCTGCTCAACGGCGGCCGGAGGGGCCTGCAGATCGAGATCGCGCCGGCCGATCTGATACGGTTGCTCAACGCGACGGCGGTTGCGCTTTGAATTTTATGAGGTCATTCCGGGGCGCGCGTGCAGCCAGCGAACCCGGAAACCCAGTCACGCAAAGACTGCCGCTGAAACCGGATTCCGGATCGGCGCTCGCGCGGCATCCGGAATGACAGAAGACTACTCCGCCGCCTGGCTCGCATCCGACAAGTTGTCGAGCGACGAGACGATGTGCTCGGCGAGCGCATCGGCAAGCTGCGAGGTCTCGCGCGGATTGCGCACGAGGCCGATGCGGCAGGATGGCAATTCAGGGAATCCGTCGGCGGCAGTGAGCACGCGCATGCCCGGCCGCAGACCGGATTCCGCCAGCACCGACACCGCGAGCCCCGCCAGCACCGCGGCGGCGACCGCGCCGGCATTGGAGCTGGTGTAGAGAATGCGGTGCGGCTTGTTGATCTTCTCCAGTTCGTCGATCGCGGTGCGCCGCCACGCGCAACTCGGCCGGCCGAGCGCAAGCGGCAGCGGTTCCTCGGTGTGGGTCGGATGCCGGTTCGACGTTACCCACAACAGCCGCTCGCGACGGAACGTCTCGGCGACGCGCCGCGCTTCGCAATTGGTGACGATGGCGAGATCGAGTTCGCTGGAATCGATCCGGTCGAGCAGATCGACCGACGGCTCGCAGATCACCGACAGTTCGACCCCTGGATAGGCGCGCGAGAACCGCGCCATGATCTCCGGCAGATAGCGGTCCGCATAATCGTCCGGCACGCCGAGCCGCACGCGGCCGAACAATTCCTTGGCCGAGAACGCGGCGATGGTTTCCATGTTCAGCTTGACGATGCGGCGTGCGTAATCGAGCAGCCGCAGTCCGTCCTCGGTGAGCTTCGAGGCGCGCCCGTCACGCACGAAAATCGGCCGTTCGATTCGTTCCTCCAGCCGCTTCATCTGCATCGAGACGGCGGACTGGGTCTTGTTCACCATCTCGGCGGCGCGCGTGAAGCTTCCGCTCTCGGAAATGGCGATGAAGGTGCGGAGCTGGTCGATGTCGATCAGCGCGGTCATGCCGGCCTCGTCACTTGAGCCGGGGACGCGCCCGGCGGTTTGCGCACAAATGGTCAGATAGGCTCATAAACGAAGTTCATGGGTCAGATTAAAAACATTCGTTTCACTTATCAATCCCGCGGGCGCATAGAAGAGCCTCGTAAGCGCATTTCGGGTGGAGTTTTCGGGTGGGCGGCCGGCACGGCTGTCCGCCAGGGCCAGGCTGCGCCCGGAAAATCGAACCAGATGGCTCAGAAGCACAGGAGGCAACACCATGACTGCTCATAGCCTCAGATCATCATCGTCCCGGCGGCAGATTTCTGCGCGTTTTTCTGCCCCGCGCGTCATTTTGCCGATCGCATTCGGCGCGATGGTGCAGGCTTCGCTGGTGCTGATCGCCATGCTGGTGCGCGTCGCCAAACGCCTCGTGCGCGGCGTGCAGAACCGTCGTGCGGCGGCCGTGCTCGCGCATCTCGATGCCCGCATGCTCGCCGACATCGGCCTGACGCGCTCCGATGTGCGTGACGCCACGGCGGCGCCGATGTGGGACGATCCGACCACGCTGCTGCGCACCCGCGCGCTGGAGCGCAGGCTCCGCCGTCATCGTCTCGATCTCGGCTTTCACGATCAGTCGAACAAATAGTTTCGTGAGTTTGCGGCCGGTGCCTCTCGCCGGCCGTTGGTCCCCGCGAAGCCCCTCTCGCGCGGATCGCACGCCCGCCGGATGCCCGTCCGGCGGGCGTCTATTTTTGTGGATTATTTTTGAACGGTGTCGCTTTCGCGTCGCTGCGTCAGCCACAGCGCCACCACCAGCGGCGCCAGCCAGACGATACGCGCCCCGTAGCGGTCGTGCGGATTCGACAGCGGCCCGAGGATCGCGGCATTTACCAGGAGCGCGATCGTCACGCTGGCGGCAAGCAGGGTGATCGCGTTCACGCGACGCCGTTTCAAGGCGAGCAGCAAAGGCACCAGCAGCAATGCCATCGCGAGAAGAGCCACCGGCTCATGTACGCGGTTGATACCCTCGAAATGCAGCAAACCGTGTTGCTGCCGCGCGGCGCGCATCGCCGGCACGTTCCATGGCGTGTGGTCCTCGATCATGCCGTAGGTGTGCCAGATCGAATCGAGCACGCCTTCGCCGCTGCGCACGCTGACCAGTTGACGCGCGGCGGCGCGGATTGCCAGCCCGATATTCCGCAGCGGATAGTCGGCGAGGCTCTCCAGCACGATGGTGCGCATCTCTGCGCCAAGCCCGTCGAAGCGGCCCAGCCGGTTGAACGTCTCGTCGCCCCACAAAAACACGTCGGCGTTGCGCGGCAACTGGTTTCGCACCGCGCACAGCTTGAATTGCCGTTGGCCGCAATGCTCGTCGAGATAGCGGTTGACGACGCCGTCCTCCAGTAACCGCCCGAACACGATGCCGTAGCCGCCCGGCGTCCAGGCGAGCCGCTTGGTGACGATGAAATTGCCAGCGAGCAGGATGACGAAGCCGAGCACGACGGCGCTCGCCACCGGCCGCAACGCCGCGCGCGGCACGAGGCCCGGCCACAGCCAGGCGGCGGCGCCGATCAGGAAGCCGAGCGCGATCACCAGCAGCAGGCTGGCGCTGTGGGTCGCGGCAGCCAGCGCGATGACGACGATCAGGGCGATGCGTTCCATGCGGTCGAGATCGCTGCTGCGGAACGTGAGCAGATAAAGGCCGAGCACCGCGAGGCCGATGAAGATATCGGTCAGCAGCACGCTGGCGATCCACGGCAAGGTGGTCGCGAGCGCCAGTACGATGAAGATCGCCAGCCGGGTGAGGGGACGTGGCTGCAGGCCGTGGCTGCGCATTGTCAGCGTCACCACCCACACGGTGAGCACGCATTGCATCGCCACCACCGGCCAGAAATCGAGCAGCGAGCCGAGATTGAGCAGCAGGCCATAGGGCGCCGGTCGGCTCGGCACCAGATAGCCCTCGTACCAGCGGGCGAGGTAGCCGCCGGTATCATATTCCAGCAGCGGAAACCCGTTCCACAGCGCGGGCAGCGCCAGCAGCACGGTCGCCGCCGCCGCCAGCGCTGCTTCGGTCAGACGGGCGGCGCTGCGGGGAGCCGCGACTGTGAATTTCAACGCGCCGTCAGGCATCGGCACTCGCATCGGTTGGTCGGCTTCTTTAACATGCCGAATATGAACGGGGGCCTCCAACCGAGAGTTTGCGTCAAGGTCTGCATGATGAGGGTCCTGTTCGCCTTGCTGCTGGGACTGACCGTTCTGGCACCCGTCTTGTTGCCGTCTCCAGCGGTCGCCCAGACAGGGTTCGACCGCCGCGGCGGCGACTACACCAGCTTCGTGGTTCGATCCGGCGATCCTGCGGTCTGCGCCGCCCGCTGCGAGCGCGACGGCAAGTGCCGCGCCTGGAGCTTTTCCTATCCGCGCACGGCGGCCGTGCAGGCGATCTGCTGGCTGAAAAACGACGTGCCGCCGCGGGTCGAGGACAAATGCTGCTCGTCCGGCGTCAAAGGCGCGGGGG
Organism: Pseudomonadota bacterium; assembly: GCA_023386635.1. GTDB lineage: Bacteria > Pseudomonadota > Alphaproteobacteria > Rhizobiales > Xanthobacteraceae > Pseudolabrys. The sequence goes on along the minus strand of JAEWJH010000027.1, from coordinate 45,891 downwards.
TGATCGAGCCGCGCACCGGTCCCGAGGAATATTCCACCGACCGGATCGGCGGCGATTACCGGACCTATGAGATGGCGACCGGCGCGGCCGAGGCCCAGTGCCGGGCGAGTTGCGAGGCCGACCGGCGCTGCCGCGCGTGGACCTATTTGCGGCCCGGCTACGGTTCGACCACGCCGCGCTGCTATCTCAAGGAGCGCGTGACGCGGCCTCGCGCGAAGCCATGCTGTATTTCCGGGGTGGTGCGGTAGAGGCGCACCGCGCGCCTCGCAGGCAAATAAAAACGCTCGCAGCCGATGCGGCCGCGAGCGTTTTTGCTGTCTTGGGGCGCGTTACGCCGTGCCGCCGACGGTGATCCGGTCCATGCGCAGCGACGGCTGGCCGACACCGACCGGCACGCCCTGGCCGTTCTTGCCGCAGGTGCCGATGCCGGGATCGAGCGCGAAGTCATTGCCGATCATCGAGATGCGATGCAGGTCGGTCGGCCCATTGCCGATCAGCATCGCGCCCTTCACCGGCGCGGTCACCTTGCCGTTCTCAATCTTGTAGGCCTCGGTGCACTGGAACACATATTTGCCCGAGGTGATGTCGACCTGCCCGCCGCCGAAATTCACGGCGTAGAGGCCGTTCTTCACCGACGCGATGATCTCCTCGCGCGACTTGTCGCCGTCGAGCATGTAGGTGTTGGTCATGCGCGGCATCGGCACATGCGCGTGGCTTTCGCGCCGGCCATTGCCGGTCGGCTTCATGTTCATGAGCCGCGCGTTCTGCCGGTCCTGCATGTAGCCGACGAGAATGCCGTCCTCGATCAGCACGGTGCGGCTGGTCGGCGTGCCTTCGTCGTCGATCGACAATGAGCCGCGCCGGGCGGCGATGGTGCCGTCGTCGACCACGGTGACGCCCTTCGCTGCCACCTGTTGGCCCATCAGGCCGGCAAAGGCGGAGGTCTGCTTGCGGTTGAAATCGCCTTCGAGGCCGTGACCGACCGCTTCATGCAGCATGACGCCTGGCCAGCCGGCGCCGAGCACCACATCCATCTCGCCGGCGGGCGCGGGCACCGCGTCGAGATTCACGAGCGCCTGCCGCACCGCTTCGTCGACCGCGCCCTGCCAGGCGTGGGTCTCGATGAAGCGCTGATAACCTTCACGGCCGCCGAACCCATGGCTGCCGGTCTCCTGCCGCGTGCCGTCGCCGACCACCACCGAGACATTGAGACGCACCAGCGGGCGGATGTCGCGATAAGCCTCGCCGTCGGGGCGCAGGATTTCCACCACCTGCCAGGTGGCCGCGACGCTGGCCGATACTTGTCGCACGCGCGGATCTTTCGCGCGCGCATAGGCGTCGATGGTTTCGAGCAGCGCCACCTTGGCGTCGAACGCCGGCGTGCCGAGCGGATTGTCGTCGCCATAGAGGCGCGTATTGGTGCGGGCGGGCGGGGCCGCGAACTGACCGGCGTAGCCGGTCTTCACAGCCCGCACCGCATCGGCGGCGCGCGCGATCGCACCTTCCGACATGTCGGAAGCATGCGCGTAGCCGACCGCGTCGTCTTTCACGGCCCGTAGGCCGAAGCCCTGCGCGGTGTCATAGGTCGCTTGTTTCAGCCGGCCGTTGTCGTAGGCGAGCGCCTCGGTCTGACGATATTCGAGGAAGAGTTCCCCGTCGTCGGCGCCTTCGAGTCCATGGCCGATCAGCTTGGTGACGCGCCCGCGGTCGAGACCGGCGCGATCGATCAGGGAGGTGAGGGACGAGGCGGACTTATCCAGGTCGGACATTGCGGGGGACTCCGGTGTTCGCCCCCCAAGATAAGACCGATGCACCGCTCCCGCGAGGTCAGATGCGGGACAATTTGACCGATACCGGCCCGACCGGGTCGAGCCAGTAGGTCAGTTCGGTTTCATCCGGCTCGACGGCGATCGGCGGCGTGATCGAGCCGCAGATGATGATGTCGCCGGCCGCAAGCTTTTCGTCATGGGCGGCGAGCGTGCCGGCCACATGCCGCACCAGATCGACGATCTTGCCTGTCAGCGCCTCGGGCGTATCGCTGTGCGCGGCCTCGGCGCCGCGGCGGATCACCCGCGCGGTGAGGCCTGCGGTGTCGCCACCGGGACGCGAGGCGTTCCCGAACACCACATGGCGGTGGAAGATATTGTCGGCGAGGATCGCCGTGACATCGGCCGGCGGCGGCGTCATGTCGGCGATCTCGATCGCGGGGGTGAGCGAGCGGATGGCGGCCAGCGCGGTCGCCGCATCGGCGCCCGGCGCGAGATCGGCGCCCATGGTCACGGCGATTTCCGGCTCGGCGATCGGCTTGCCGTAGCCCTTGAGCGAGGCGGTGGCGCCGGAGGCCAGCACGCCGCCCTGAAACAGATGGCCGACCAGCGGCGCCTTGAGCGTGAATTTTTCCAGCATCGCCGGGGCGCCGAGCCCGAGTTTCCAGCCGATCGGCCGTTCGCCGGCGGCGACGCGGGCGCGACGCCGCGCCAGTTGCGTGGTCAGGCCGCCAGCGATGCGCGGGTCGTCCCAGGCCTGCATGTTATGGCAGCTTGTCGAAGCCCTCGCCGAAGCCCTTGAGGCTGAGCGGGAAGCCGATGCCTTCTTCCGGGGTCTGGAAGATGATGAAGGTCGCGGTGGTGCCGGTGCGCATCTGCTTGATCAGGTTATCGTCCATGATCACCTCGGCGATGCAGCCGTTCGGCAAGCAGCGCACGAAGCCGGCCCGGCCGACATCTTTATTGTCGATTTTGAGCCCGAGCCCGCTCGGCAGCAGCACGCTCAGCGGCGCAACCACCCGCAGCATGGTGCTCTTGTGGTCGGCGGTTTTGAGCACCAGGACGGTCAGGGAGACGTTGGCGCGGGTCTCGTCGACCACGGTCTGCATCAGCGCGCACTGTTCGGCCTGCGCTCCGGGCGGCGTATCGCAGCGGATCTGCCATTCCTGATGCACGGAGCGAACCGCACCCTGCGCCAGGGCGGAGGCGGGGAGTGCCGCGACTGCAAGGAGCAGGAGGGGCGCCAGCGTGAAGAGGCGCTGAATAAAGGGGATAATACGCATCAGCCGTCCGAATCTGCGTCGCCCCGCTGCGACGCCCGTTTGGGCCATGGCATGGCAAGCATGTCAAGCAAGCAGGGCTTCCCGCAATTTCACTGTAAATAAGGCGACCGCGGGGCTGGAGGTTCGCCTTTCGGTGCAGAAGCCGCCCCGGCGGGCTTTCGCGGCCCTGGCGCCGGCGGCTTGCCGCGGTGTCCACAAACAAGACCTTCCGCCGCATTAGACCCATAACAAGGTGCATTGCGGCACGGCTGGAATTATGGTTTGAGAAACCGGGATTCCCCCTGTCCCGCCGCATGTCCCGCTCATCGCCACGCCCGTGGCCCTGCGTGTCAGCGGCGCTGAACCGTACACTGAAACGTGCGGGACGCTGGGGCCGGCCGAAAGAGCTTCGGCCGGATTCTATGGAGCGAACACGACAATGCGGTTGTTCAAGCGGTTGATCGGTCTCTCGGTCGCGATTTCGACGATTTTGGCGGGTGGGGCGGCATTTGCCGAATATGGCCAGCCCACGCCGTGGCAGCTCGGGCTTCAGAACTCGGCCAGCCCGGTGATGACCGACATCATCTGGTTCCACGATTACCTGCTGTGGCTGATCGCGGCGATCGTGCTGTTCGTGCTGGTGTTGCTGATCGTTGTGCTGGTCAAGTTCAACGCCAAGGCCAATCCGGTGCCCTCGCGCACCACCCATAATACCTTCATCGAGGTGATCTGGACCGTCGTTCCGGTGCTGATCCTCACGGCGGTGGCGGTGCCTTCGTTCCGGCTGCTGTTCCTGCAGCTCAACGTGCCGGCCGCCGACGTCACCATCAAGGCGACCGGCAAGCAGTGGTTCTGGACCTACAGCTACCCGGACGCCAAGTTCGAGTTCGACTCGCTGATGGTCGCCGAGAAGGATCTCAAGCCGGGCCAGCCGCGCCTCCTGTCAGTCGACAACGAGGTCGTCGTGCCGGTCAACAAGGTGGTGCGCGTTCTCACCACCGGCGCCGACGTGATCCACGCCTTCGCGGTGCCGTCTTTCGGCATCAAGATCGACGCAATCCCCGGCCGCCTCAACGAGACCTGGTTCAAGGCCACCCGCGAGGGCATGTATTACGGCCAGTGCTCGGAATTGTGCGGCAAGGACCACGCCTTCATGCCGATCGCCGTGCGGGTCGTGAACGACGGCGAATACAACGCCTGGCTTGAACAGGCGAAGAAGAAGTATGCGAGCACCGAGGCTCCGCAAAAGACGGCGTCGCTTGCTGCTTCCGAATAACCCGACTTCTTGACGATCGAGGATCCGATCATGGCTACTGCATCACACGCCCACGACGCTCACGGCGATCACGCGCACGGTCACCCGACCGGCTGGCGCCGTTTCGTCTATTCGACCAACCACAAGGACATCGGTACGATGTACCTGGTGTTTGCGATGATGGCGGGCGTGGTCGGCGGCGTGCTCTCGATCGCGATGCGCGCGGAGCTGATGTATCCCGGCGTGCAGATCTTCCACGAGGCACACCAGTTCAACGTGTTCACCACCTCGCACGGCCTGATCATGATCTTCTTTATGGTCATGCCGGCGATGATCGGCGGCTTCGGCAACTGGTTCGTTCCGCTGATGATCGGCGCGCCGGATTTGGCGTTCCCGCGCATGAACAAGATCTCGTTCTGGCTGCTGCCGGCCTCTTTCGCGCTGCTGATCATCTCGATGTTCGTCGAGGGTGAGCCCGGTTCGCCCGGTCTCGGCACCGGCTGGACGCTGTACGCGCCGCTGTCGACCTCGGGTCATCCCGGTCCGGCGGTCGACTTCGCGATCCTGTCGGTCCATATCGCCGGCGCCTCGTCGATCCTCGGCGCCATCAACTTCATCACCACCATCTTCAACATGCGCGCGCCCGGCATGACGCTGCACAAGATGCCGCTGTTCGTATGGTCGGTGCTGGTGACGGTGTTCCTGCTGCTGCTGTCGCTGCCGGTTCTTGCCGGTGCAATCACCATGCTGCTCACCGACCGTAACTTCGGCACCACTTTCTTCGCCGGCGAGAACGGCGGCGACCCGGTGCTCTACCAGCATCTGTTCTGGTTCTTCGGTCACCCGGAAGTGTACATCCTCATCCTTCCGGGCTTCGGCATGATCAGCCAGATCGTCGCGACCTTCTCGCGCAAGCCGGTGTTCGGTTATCTCGGCATGGCCTACGCCATGGTGGCGATCGGCGGCATCGGCTTCGTCGTCTGGGCGCACCACATGTACACGGTCGGCATGTCGACCGGCGCGCAGGCCTACTTCGTCGCCGCTACGATGGTGATCGCGGTGCCGACCGGCGTGAAGATCTTCTCCTGGATCGCCACCATGTGGGGCGGCTCGATCGAGATGCGCGCGCCGATGCTGTGGGCGGTGGGCTTCATCTTCCTGTTCACGGTCGGCGGCGTGACCGGCGTGGTGCTGGCGAACGCGGGCGTCGACCGCGTGCTGCAGGACACCTATTACGTCGTCGCGCACTTCCACTACGTGCTGTCGCTCGGCGCCGTGTTCGCGATCTTCGCCGGCTGGTACTACTGGTTCCCGAAGATCTCCGGCTACCTGTACAACGAGACCATCGCCAAGGCGCATTTCTGGGTGATGTTCATCGGCGTCAATCTGGTGTTCTTCCCGCAGCACTTCCTCGGCCTCGCCGGCATGCCGCGCCGCTATGTCGACTACCCGGATGCCTTCGCGGGCTGGAACCTGGTGTCGTCCTACGGCTCGTACATCTCCGGTTTCGGCGTGCTGATCTTCTTCTACGGCATTGTCGAAGCCTTCATGAAGAAGCGGCTGGCCGGCAACAATCCGTGGGGTCCGGGCGCGACCACGCTCGAGTGGACGCTGACCTCGCCGCCGCCGTTCCATCAGTTCGAGACGCTGCCGCGCATCAAGTAGCGGCAGCGACACCCTCTGTGATCCGGGACCTGTGATGTCACTCGTCAGCGACGGCGCCGATCTGCGCGGACCCTCCGGGGCCTCGGCGGCGCATGTTTCGTCGCGACTTGCTCAGCCCAGTCTGGCCAGCGGCGGCGATTATCTCGCGCTGCTCAAGCCGCGGGTGATGTCGCTCGTCATCTTCACCGCGCTGGTCGGCCTCGCGGTGGCGCCCGGACATGTGCATCCGGTGATCGGCTTCACGGCGCTGCTTTGCATCGCCGTCGGTGCCGGCGCCGCCGGTGCGCTGAACATGTGGTACGAGGCCGATGTCGACGCGAAGATGACGCGCACCGCGCGTCGTCCGATCCCGGCAGGCCGCATCCAGCCGGGCGAGGCGCTCGCCTTTGGTCTCACACTGTCGATCGGCTCGGTGGTGGTGCTCGGCCTTCTGGTCAACGTCCCCTCGGCCGCGCTGCTCGCCTTCACGATCTTCTTCTATGCCGTCGTCTATACGGTGTGGCTGAAGCGCTCGACACCGCAGAACATCGTCATCGGTGGCGCCGCCGGCGCGTTCCCGCCGATGATCGGCTGGGCCGCCGTTACCGGCAGCCTGTCGTTCGAGCCGGTGGTGCTGTTCCTGATCATCTTCTTCTGGACGCCGCCGCACTTCTGGGCGCTGGCGCTCTACAAGTCCGACGACTATGCGCGCGCCGGCATCCCGATGCTGCCGGTGGTCGCGGGCGAGCGCGAAACGCGCCGCCAGATTCTGCTCTACACAATCTTGCTGGCACCGCTCGGCGTTTCGCCGTGGTTCCTCGGTTTCGCCGGTCCGGTCTACGCGGCGGTGTCGATCGCGACCGGCGCGATCATGCTGCTGATCGCCTGGCAGATCTGGCGCGAGCGTGCGCCGGCCTACACCGCCTGCCGCAACATGTTCGCCTTCTCGATCCTCTACCTGTTCCTGCTGTTCGCGGTGCTGCTGGTGGAACGTGGCTTCGGCGGCGTGCTGTCCTGGGTGGCGGTGTGACGGTTCTGGTGATGGACAACAACGAACAGCAACAGGCCAATCGCGAAACCAAGCGCGACGAGGGCCAGACCGAGAACGGCATCGTTCTGACGCCGGAGCAGCAGCGCGCGCGCCGTTCGCGCTCGATCGCGCTGGCCTTGGCGCTGGTCGCGCTGGTGGTGCTGTTCTACATCGTTACGCTGGTGAAGGGGCCGGGCGTTCTGGTGAGGCCGATATGAGCAACGCCAAGTCGGGTAATACGAAGCGCGATGTGATCATCGCCGCGTCCTGCGGCGCGGTGGTCGGCCTGATGGTGGCGGCGTCCTACGCTGCCGTTCCGCTGTACAACTGGTTCTGCCGGACGACCGGCTTCGGCGGCACGACGCAGGTGGCGCACACCGCGCCGGCGGCGGGCTCGGTGCTCGATCGCACCGTCACCATCCGTTTCGACGGCAACGTGATGCCGGGCCTGCCGTGGAAATTCGAGCCGGAACAAACGTCGATGACCGTGCGGATCGGCGAGGTCGTCACCGCGCTCTACAAGGTCACCAACCAGAGCGCGCGCGAAACCTACGCGCAGGCGGGCTACAACGTTTCCCCGCCGACGGTCGGCATCTATTTCCAGAAGATCAACTGCTTCTGCTTCACCGAACAGACGATGAAGCCGGGCGAGACGCGCGAGATGCCGGTCGTATTCTACGTCGACCCGAAGCTCGCGGCGGACGCAGAGCACGATGGTCTCAACACGATCACGCTGTCTTATACATTCTTCCCGCAACGCGAGGCGCGGCCGGTGGCAGATGCCACCAGTACGGTTTCCTCTTCGGCGACGCCCAAGCCGGCGGGACGCATCTAGGATTCAATGGAGACGACGATGGCTGAGGCGCACGCAAAGCACCACGATTATCACCTGGTCGATCCCAGCCCGTGGCCGGTGGTCGGCTCGGTCGCGGCCTTCGTGCTCGCGGTCGGCGCGATCTCCTGGATGCATCATCTGTATGCCGCGGCGCCGCTGGTGTTCGGCGCCGGCGTGCTGCTGGTGCTCTACACGATGGTCGGCTGGTGGCGCGATGTCATCCGCGAGGCGGAGTTCAAGGGCGACCACACCCGCGTGGTGCAGATCCACCACCGCTACGGCATGATCCTGTTCATCGCCTCGGAAGTGATGTTCTTCGTCGCCTGGTTCTGGGCCTATTTCAACACGGCGCTGTTCCCGGCCGATCCGCATGACCTGTCGCGCATCGCCTTCACCGGCGGTGTCTGGCCGCCGAAGGGCATCGAGACCTTCGATCCGTGGCATCTGCCGCTGCTCAACACGCTGATCCTGCTCACCTCGGGCACGACGGTCACCTGGGCGCACCATGCGCTGCTCGAGGGCGACCGCAAGGGCCTGAAGTGGGGCCTGATCCTGACGATCCTGCTCGGCATGATCTTCACCTGCGTGCAGGCCTACGAATATTCGCACGCCGCTTTCGCCTTCAAGGGCAACATCTACGGCGCCACCTTCTTCATGGCGACCGGCTTCCACGGCGCGCACGTCATCATCGGCACGATCTTCCTGATCGTCTGCCTGTTCCGCGCGCTCGCCGGCCACTTTACGCCGAAGCAGCACCTCGGCTTCGAGTTCGCCGCCTGGTACTGGCACTTCGTCGACGTGGTCTGGCTGTTCCTGTTCGCCGCGATCTATGTCTGGGGCTACGGCGGCCCGGTTGCCGGCGGCGGTCACCACTGACCGGCGATGCTGAATTTCGGGCTTGCGTGTTCAACACGCCCCGGAATGACGAGTTAGGAAAAGGGCGGCCTTCGCGCCGCCCTTTTTTCATTGAACAAGACTGCGGATGAGGTCGCTTGTCATGACCGATCAGACGCCGGATATCTCTCAGCAGACTGCAATCACGCGCGGCCTGCGCTGCCGCTGTCCGCGCTGTGGCGAGGGCGCGCTCTACACCGGCTTCCTGACGCTCAAGCCGGCTTGCGGCCGCTGCGGGCTCGCTTACGATTTCGCCGACGCCGGCGATGGCCCTGCGGTATTCGTGATCCTGCTCGCCGGTTTTCTCGTGGTCTTTCTCGCACTCGGTGTCGAATTCGCCTATGCGCCGCCCTATTGGGTTCACATCGTCCTGTGGCTGCCGCTGATCCTGATCGTCACGCTGGCGCCGCTGCGGCCGCTCAAGGGCGTGCTGATCGCGCTTCAATATCATCACAAGGCGGCCGAGGGCCGGCTGATGGGCAAAAGCGAATGAACACGCGCTATCCCGGCGAACGCCGCGTCAGCTGGCTGACGCCGACCATCTTTGCGCTCGCCGCGCTGGCGATCCTGATCGGCCTTGGCCTCTGGCAGCTCGAACGCAAAGCCTGGAAAGAGGCGCTGATCGCCCGGCTCGATGCGCGGATCGCGGCGCCGGCCACCATCGGTGTGCCGCCGCGCGATCAATGGGCGACGCTCGATCCGCAGCAAATGGAATATCGCCGCGTCACCGTGCCGGTGGAGTTTCTGCACGATCAGGAAGCGCTGGTGTACACGGCGGGTTCGGCGCTGCGGCCGGACGTGAAGGGCGCGGGCTACTGGGTTTTCACGCCGGCGCGGCTTCCGGGCGGCAGCACCGTGATCGTCAATCGCGGCTTCGTGCCGCTCGAGCGCAAGGATCCCGCAACTCGGCGCGAAGGGCAGGTGAGTGGCCCGGTCGATATCGTCGGCCTGCTGCGCTGGCCGGACGAGCGCGGCACCTTCACGCCGAACGACGAACCGGCCAACAATGTCTGGTATGTGCGCGATCCGTCGGTGATCGGTCCGGCAAAGAAGTGGGGCAATGTCGCGCCATTCTTCATCGACATGGAATCCCCGCTGCCGCCGGGCGGCTTGCCGAGCGCTGCGCGCGCGGTGCTCAAGCTCTCCGATAACCACCTGCAGTATGCGCTCACCTGGTTCGGTCTGGCGCTGACGCTGGTCGGTGTCTATGTGGCGTTCATGATCCGCCGGTTCCGGGGCTGAATCCGGCTTCCTTGTCCTTGCGCCCGCAACCGATTAGTCTGCGGCGAAACCGGCCTTTTGGCGAAGAAAGCCAAGCGAAATCAATGCGTTATATTTCAACTCGGGGCGAGGCCCCGGTGCTCGATTTTATCGATGTGATGCTGACGGGGCTCGCCCGCGACGGCGGCCTGTATGTGCCCGAGACATGGCCGCGGCTCACGTCCGAGCAGATCGCCGGCTTCGCCGGCAAGCCCTATGCCGAGGTCGCGGTCGAAGTGCTGCGCCCGTTCGTCGGCGCGGCGCTGCCGGAGGCCGATCTCGCCCGCATGGCGCGTGAGGCTTACGGCACGTTCCGCCATCCGGCGGTGGTGCCGCTCGTGCAGGTCGGCAACAACACCTTCATCGCCGAGCTGTTTCACGGCCCGACGCTCGCGTTCAAAGACCTCGCCATGCAACTCGTCGCGCGGCTGATGGACCATGCGCTGCGTGCGCGCGGCGAGCGCACCACCATCGTCGTCGCCACTTCGGGCGACACCGGCGGTGCGGCGGTCGAGGCGTTCCGCGGTCTGGCGCAGGTCGACGTGATCGTGCTGTTCCCGAACGGTCGCGTCTCCGACGTGCAACGCCGGATGATGACCACCGCAACCGACGAAAACGTTCACGCGCTCGCCATCGACGGCACGTTCGACGATTGCCAGGCGCTGGTGAAGGCGATGTTCAACCATCACGCCTTCCGCGACCGTGTGAAGCTGTCCGGTGTCAACTCGATCAACTGGGCGCGCATCGTCGCGCAGGTCGTCTATTACTTCACCGCCGCCGTCGCGCTCGGCGCGCCGCATCGAAAGATTGCGTTCACGGTGCCGACCGGCAATTTCGGCGACGTGTTTGCCGGCTATGTGGCCGAGCAGATGGGCCTGCCGGTGGACCGTCTCACCGTCGCCACCAACGTCAACGACATCCTGGCGCGCACCATCGCCACCGGCCATTACGAGCCGCGCGACGTGGTTGCGACCTCGTCGCCGTCGATGGACATTCAAGTATCGTCGAATTTCGAGCGGCTGCTGTTTGACGCCTATGATCGCGATGCCGGCGCGGTGCGGGGGCTGATGAATTCGCTCACCCAGTCGCGCCGCTTCTCCATCGCCGCGCCGGCGCTCGCGCGCATCCGCGATGGTTTCACCGCCGGCCGCGCCAGCGAGGACGAGACCGCGGCGACGATCCGCGCGCTGCGCCGCGAGACCGGTTATGTCGCTGATCCGCATACCGCGGTCGCGCTCGCCGTCGCCGAGAAGGAGCCGCGCGATGCCGCGACACCGATGGTGGTGTTGTCCACCGCGCATCCGGCGAAATTCCCCGATGCGGTGGAAGCGGCGTGCGGCGTGCGACCCGTTCTTCCGGACTGGTTGTCGAGCCTCAACGCGGCACAGGAAAACATGACCGTGCTGCCGGCCGATCAGGCCGCCGTCGAAAAGTTTGTCACCGGTGCCGCGCGCGCCGCCCGCGAAGGAGCCGCCGCATGACCGTTGCCGTCACCAAGCTCAAGTCCGGATTGACGGTCGTCACCGACGACATGCCGCATCTGCACACGGCCTCGCTTGGCGTCTGGATCGGTGCGGGGAGCCGCCATGAACTGCCGCACGAGCATGGCATCGCGCATATGCTCGAACATATGGCGTTCAAGGGCACCAGGCGCCGCAGCGCGCGCCAGATCGCCGAGGAGATCGAGGCGGGCGGTGGCGATCTTAACGCCGCCACCAGCGTCGAGAGCACCGGCTATTTCGCGCGTGTCCTGAAGGCTGACGTGCCGCTGGCGCTCGACGTGCTGTCCGATATCCTCACCGACCCGACGTTTGTGCCGGAAGAGGTGGCGCGCGAGCAGGGCGTGATCGTGCAGGAGATCGGCGCGGTCGGCGACACGCCGGATGACCTCGTATTCGAGCGGCTGCAGGAAACCGCGTTTCCCGGTCAGCCGATCGGCCGCGCCATCCTCGGTACGCCGGAAACGGTGCGATCGTTCGATGGCGATGCGCTGCGGGGCTATCTCGCGCGCAATTACCGCGCGCCGGACATGGTGGTGGTCGGCGCCGGCGCGGTGACCCATGAGCAGATCGTCGACGAGGCGGAGCAGCGGCTCGGCTCATTCGCCGGGCCGGGCAATCCGAAGCCCGATGCGGCATCGTTCGGCGGCGGCACGCGGCTCGAAGCCCGCGATCTCGAACAGGTGCATATCGCCGTGGCGCTCGAAGGGCTTCCGGCGCGCGATCCTGAAATCCATGCGCTGCAGGTGTTTACCGGTGCGCTCGGCGGCGGCATGTCCTCGCGCCTGTTCCAGCAAGTGCGCGAGCAGCGCGGCCTCTGCTACACGATTCAGGCCTTCCACATGCCTTATGTCGATACCGGACTGTTCGCGCTCTATGCCGGCACCGATGCCGCCGACGTGCCGGAGCTGATGCGCGTTTCCGTCGCCGAGATCGCCGACGCCACCGAAACGCTGACCGAGGCGGAAGTCGCGCGCGTCAAGGCGCAGATGAAGGCCGGCCTCTTGATGGCGCTGGAAAGCTCGGAGGCGCGCGCGAGCCAGCTCGCCCGCCAGATGCTGATCCACGGGCGGCCGATTCCGCTCGACGAGATCATCGCCAAGGTCGACGCCGTGACGGTGGAGCGCGCCCGCGCCGCCGGCCGCGCGCTGATTGGCCGTGGCCGCATCGCCATGTCCGCGCTCGGGCCCGGACGGGGCCTTGAGAACGCGGCGACGATCGCGGAAAGTCTGGTCCAGCGCGCGGCGTAAAACCTGAGCAGGACATGGCGTTCTTCCGCTCCGCCAATCCGACCGAACAGTCGACCGTGATCTGGGGCGAGGGCGTCAAGCTGCGCGCGCCGCTGATGGGCGACTATCCGGCCTGGGCGGAATTGCGGGCACTGAGCCGCGAATTCCTCACGCCGTGGGAGCCGACCTGGCCGGCTGACGATCTCACCCGCGGCGCGTTTCGCCGCCGCCTGCGCCGGTATGCGGACGACCAGCGGGCCGATCTCGCTTATGCCTTCCTGCTGTTTCGTTCGGTCGATGATGTGCTGCTCGGCGGGCTGACGGTCGCCAATGTGCGGCGCGGCGTGGCGCAGGCGGGGACGCTCGGCTACTGGATGGGCGCGCCGCATGCCGGGCAGGGCTATATGAGCGCGGCGCTGCAGGCGGTGCTGCCGTTCTGCTACGACGAGTTGCGGCTGCACCGCGTCGAGGCGGCGTGCATCCCGCGCAACACGCCGTCGATCCGGCTGCTCGAAAAGTCCGGTTTCGCGCGCGAGGGGCTGGCCAAGGAATATCTCTGCATCAACGGCGTGTGGCAGGACCATCTGCTGTTCGGCCGCGTCAAGACGCAGTCCGAATGATGAGCCGTCCGGCGCCGTTTTTCCGGCACGATCGTGCCGGATAAGGCCCGCTCGGGTGTCCAAGTTTGGGCTTGCCGCTATGCCGCTGCTATAGTTGTTTCAGTCAACCGTGATGAGTGCTGACCGATGACCGAACGTTCCAGATCCGTCCGGGCCTTGCCCGCCCGTTTCGCCGCAACCGCCGCCGTGCTGCTGCTCGGCGCCGCCGTGTCGGGCTGTTCGTCGGTCGGCGGCATGTTCGGCTCGTCATCGTCGTCGAGCACGTCCGGTTCGTCCGATCTGCTGCCCGCCGCGTCGGGCGCGCAAGCAACTGCCACGCCCGCGACCCCGGCGGACTTCGATTGCCCGTCGGTGGAAATCCGCGCGGGTGCATCCACGCTGACCATCAACGCCGCCGGTAAGCCCGTTGAAGGCGGCGCGCTCGATCTTCGCTATCAGGGCTCGATCGTGCGCACAGCGCGCGAATGCCAGCTCGTGGCCGGCAACGTCAATCTGCGCGTCGGCATCGAAGGCCGCATCGTTCTCGGTCCTGCCGGCGGCCCCGGCAATCTCGAGGTGCCGATCCGTCTCGCCGTGGTCGAGGAGGGGCCGAACCCGAAGACCGTCGCCACCAAGCTTTACCGCACGGCGGTGTCGATTCCGCCGGACCAGAGCAATTCCAACTTCTATTACGTGGCGGAAGATCTCACCTTCCCGATGCCGCGCGGCGGCGACATCGACAAATACGTGATCTATCTCGGCTTCGATCCGCAGGCCGAGCCGACCCGGCCGCAGCGTCGTCCAGCCCGCCGCGCGCGATAGAGAACGCCGCGCATTTGCGCTTCGCCTCTCTCTCCGCCTCATCCTGAGGAGCGGGCGAAGCCCGCGTCTCGAAGGGTGGGGCGGCTACAGCATGACAAGCGCCCCATGGTTCGAGACGCGATGCTGACGCATCGCTCCTCACCATGAGGCTCAGAGAGAGGCGCGCGACTCTCTCAACTCGTCATCACCGGGCTTGCCCCGGTGATCTCGATCAGAGGAGCGCGGGCCAGCCTTAAGCGGGATGCGCGGGTCATCAGGGCGTTCACGCCCGTCTTCGACGGGCGATGCCCGCGCATGACGACGGGGAGCGGTGCCAGGTCAGGGCCGCGCGTTACCAGCCGCGCAGCGCGATCACGGTGGTTTTCAGCAGCCGCATATCGGTGATCACCGTGCGCGCGCCGGACGCGGTGAGCTGCGCGGCGAGATGCGGGCCCGCATGGCTGCCGCCGACGAAACCGATTGGCGTCATGCCGGCGGCCGCCGCCGCGGTCACGCCGACCGGAGAATCCTCGACGACGATGCATTCCTGCGGCCGCACCCGCATCTTCTCGGCGACCAGCAGGAACACGTCCGGCGACGGCTTGCCGCGCGGCATGTCGCTCGCCGAGAACAGATACGGGTCGAAGAATCGCAGCAGGCCGACTGTCTCCAGGCTCATGCGCATGCGCTCGAGCGGCGAGGAGGAGGCGACGCATTTGCGGCCGCGCAGCCAGGTCAGCGCATGCGCCACATGGGCGGTGGCGCGCAGATCGTGCTGGAAGCGGGCGAGGGTGGCGGCGGCGACATGCGCGGTGAAACCGGCCGGCAGCTTGCGGCCCGCGGCCTGCTCCACCTCGGCGAACATGTCGGCGGGGCGGCGGCCGGTGAAATAGCGGGCGATCAGATCGGGCGTCAGCGCGATGCCGATGCGCTGGAATTCATGGGCAGCGACAGCCGCGGCGAGCGGCTCGCTGTCGATGAGAACGCCATTGCAATCGAAGATAACCACGGTCCCCCAACCTCGGTTGTCTTTTCAATGCGAGCGAATCACTCAAGGATACGCAGCACTGAATCCGCTGGCACAGGACAAGGAGAGAGGCTCCCCTCTCTCCACAGGTTATGAGTCTTGTGGATAACTGATTCGGCCTATTCCAGGCGACAGCAAAGATGCCGCGCCGGACCGATTCGTGAGCCAATGATGCTGCCTGGGGGGCTCTCTCGTCGGCCAATGGCCGATCGAATCGCGAAGATGGCCGGGACTTCGCCCGGGCATGACGGGCGGAAAGTCGCTTCAGCAACAATCAAACGCCTAAACCCCGTGCGTTTCCTGTCAGCCTCTCAGGCCGGAAACGAAAATGGCCGGGCGAACCCGGCCATTCTTAAACTCTGGTGTTCGACCTGGCTTAGTTCAGCTTGGCGCGCACGTCCGCGATGCCTTTGGCGAGCAGGTCGGCGGCGGTCTGGCCCTTCACCGTATCGCCGAGGATCTTCTCGGCGGCGGTGACGGCCGCATCGGCGGCGGCGGCGCGGACCTCGCCGAGCGCCTGGGCTTCCGCCTGGGCGATCTTGGTCTCGGCCATTTTGGTGCGGCGGGCGACGAATTCTTCGACGCGAACCTTGGCTTCGGCTTCGAGGCGCCCGGCTTCCGCCTTGGCATTGGCGACGATCGCTTCCGCCTCGGCTTCGGCTTCCTGCTTCTTGCGGCGGTAGGTCTCGACCAGTGCCACGGCCTCTTCCTTGAGGCGGCGGGCTTCGTCGAGCTCTTCCTTGATGCGCGCGGCGCGTTTGTCGAGCGCATTTGCCAGCGTCTTGTGAACGCCGAGATAGATCATCAAGCCGACGAAGATGACGAAGGCGATGGCGACCCAGGTCTCGGGCTCATGAAGGTCAAACATGGTATCCTCGGCGTCCGATGTCGGCTTGCTTGCGTCAGCGTTTCAGGGCGCCGGCGACCGCAGCAGCGACGGCCTGATCCTGCGGCTTCGTGCCGGTCAGCCGCTCGACGATAGTCGCGGCGGCGTCCTGCGCGATGGCGCTGACATTGGCCATCGCAGCCGACTTGGTGGCGGCGATGGTCTTTTCTGCGTCGGCGAGCTTGGTGTTGAGCTGGGCTTCCAGCGTCTTGCGGGTCGCTTCGGACGCGGCGGCCTGCTTCTCACGCATCTCGCTGGCGATGGCCTGGCCGCGGTTGCGGGCATCGGCCAGCGCCTTTTCGTAGGACGCGAGCGCCGCGTCGGATTCGGTCTTGAGCTTCTGCGCCTCGGCGAGATCGTCGTCGATGCGCTTCTGCCGGCTGTCGATGATCGCGCCGATACGCGGCAGCGCGACCTTCGACATCATCACGTAGAGAAAGACAAACGTGATGACCAGCCAGAAGAGCTGCGACGCGAATGTCTGCGAATTGAAAGGAGGAAACGGCTCCTTGTGGCCCGCAGGCTGTTCGGTATGGGCTGTTGTGGTGGCCATCGCGGATGTCGCCTCGTGTGTCTTAGAGCGCGAACAGGAGCAGCAGCGCGATCAGCAGCGAGAAGATGCCGAGCGCTTCGGTCACGGCGAAACCGAAAATCAGGTTGCCGAACTGGCCCTGAGCGGCCGACGGGTTGCGCACGGCGGCGGCCAGATAGTGGCCGAAAATCGCGCCGACGCCGACGCCCGCTCCGCCCATGCCGATGCAGGCAATGCCGGCGCCGATGTACTTAGCTGCGAGGGGATCCATGGAAAGCTCCTTTGTGTTGGATTCGGTGGTGTTGGATTCAGGCTTAATGGCCCGGGTGAATAGCGTCGTTGAGGTAGATGCAGGTGAGGATCGCGAACACGTAAGCCTGCAGGAACGCGACCAGCAATTCGAGCGCGGTAAGTGCGACGACCAGCGCGAGCGGCAGCGTCGCACCGGCGATGCCGAGGATGCCGGCCGAACCGAGCAGGGTGATGAAGCTGGCGAACACCTTCAGGGTGATGTGGCCGGCCAGCATGTTCGCGAACAGACGCACGCTGTGCGAGATCGGGCGCGACAGGAACGACAGCACCTCGATGAACACGATCAGCGGCAGGATGTAGATCGGAATGCCTTTGGGCACGAACAGATTGAAGAAGTGCAGGCCGTGCTTCCAGAAGCCGTAGACCAGCACGGTCAGAAACACGGTCAGCGCCAGCGCGGCCGTGATGATGATGTGCGAGGTGACGGTGAAGGTGTACGGGATCAGGCCGACCAGATTGGCAACCAGCACGAACATGAACAGCGAGAACACGAAGGGGAAGAACTTCATCCCTTCCTTGCCGGCCGTGCTATTGATCGTGTCCGCGACGAATTCGTAGGACAGTTCGGCGACCGACTGCATCCGGCCCGGCACCAGCGAACGGCTCGCGGTGGTCGCCAGCAGGAAGGCGGTGATGCCGCCGGCGGCCAGCACCATGAACGCGGCCGAATTGGTGAAAGAGATGTCGTGACCGCCGATCTGGGTGACCGGGAAAAGGTTCACGATATTGAATTGATGAATCGGGTCGGCCATCACTTGGTCCTGTTCGGGGGCACCACGCCCGCCGCGCGCATCACGTTCAGAACGCCGGCCGTAAAGCCGAGCAGAAGAAACACAATCAACCCCCAGGGCGTGCTGCCCAGCCAGCGGTCAAGCAGCCAGCCGATCAGCGCCCCTACCAGAACGCCGGCCACCAGCTCGGTCGAGAGCCGGAACCCACGCGCCAGCGCCGACGGATCAGTTGTCGGCCGAGGCACCTCGCTTTGTTCGGGAGTCCGGCTCGATTTCGCAAGCCGATCGCCGAGACGCTGAAGCCTCGCGGAGAGGTCGGCCTCTTCGTTCGGGGTGTTTTGATCGCCGTTGCGTTTCGTGCCGTTAGCCATTGCTTTCGACCCGTCGCGACCGCGCTCGCGTCGCACACCGCCCCCCGAGGCCGCGCGGACCATACTGATGGCGCTGGGGCGAGTCAACCGAACCGCATGCGACATAAGTCGCTGAAAACACGCCCGAAAATGCGAAGTTTGGGGATAGGTGGGTTGCCGCATGCCGCAATGCGGCGGGAAATGGCGTCGGGCCGTTCTGTCAGCGCCGTGGCAATGCTACGCTGATGCCGGAAATACAGTGAGGTCCCAAGGAATCCCATGTCCCGCACGGTCGACTATTACTTTTCGCTGGTCTCGCCCTGGGCCTATATCGGCCACGCCACATTCATGGATCTAGCCCGCCGGCATGATGTCGCGGTCCGGTTCAAGCCGATGTCGCTGTCGAGCGTGTTTCCGGAAACGGGCGGCCTGCCGCTCGCCAAGCGCGCGCCTGCCCGCCAGCGCTACCGCCTGATGGAACTTCAGCGCTGGCGCGAGAAGCGCGGCGTCCGGCTCAATGTCCATCCGAAATTCTGGCCGTTCGACGTCAACGCGGCCGACCATTTCACTGTGGCCATCGTCCAGTCCGGCGCGGACCCGGACCAGTTCCTGCGCAATGCCTTTCCCGGCGTCTGGGCCGACGAGAAGAACCTCGCCGACGAGGCGACGCTGGTGGCGCTCGCCAACGGCGTCGGCCTGCCCGGCGATGAACTCCTCGCCGCCAGCAAGACCGACAAGGTGAAGGCCGCCTACCAGCAGAACATCCAGGATGCGCTCAAAGCCGATGCGTTCGGATCGCCCTGCTACGTCCTCGACGGCGAGGTGTTCTGGGGGCAGGATCGGATCGAACTCCTCGCCGATGCGTTGACCTCGGGCCGCAAGCCCTACCGCAGCGACGTGTAAGGAGAATCAGGACACGACGATGAGGACGCGCCCGATCACGGCCTGCCTTCTTCTCGGTGCCGGCCTGCTGTGCGCGGCGACCGTGGCGCGTGCCGAGGATCCGGCCGTCACCATCGCGCCGGAGACCGGTCCCGCGATCGTGGTGCCGGAAACAGAGGCGCCGCCGAAAATCGTTCCCGAGCCGACCCTGCCGCAACCGCCCGCCGCCGCGAAAGCGGCCGACGACAAGGAGACCACGCCGCGCTACCGCTTCAGCGCGTCGGGGGAGGGTTTCGTCCGGCTCGATTCGCAGACGGGCGAGGTGTCCTATTGCGCGCCGCGCACCGCCGGCTGGGCCTGTCAGCCCGCGGCCGACGAGCGCGCTGCGCTGGAAGCGGAGATCGCGCGGCTTGCAGATGCCAATGTGGCGCTCAAGCGCGATCTCGCCGCGCATCAGCCGCCCCCGGTCGTGACACCGGATGCGGCTCCGCCGAAGGGTTATCGGGTGCCCGAGGTCGAGCTTCGCCTGCCGACCAACGAGGACATCGACCGCGCGGTGACGTTTGCGGGGAAGGTCTGGAAGCGGCTGGTCGACATGCTCAACGATATCCAGAAAGATGCGCGCGAGAAAATCTGACCGCCGCGCTTGGGGGGCTGACTGGCGATGAGTCACGAACTGACCGCGCTGACGCGCGTCACGCCGCAACTGATCGCCAGCGCGAAGCTGACGGTCGCGACCGCCGGGCCCGGCTTTACCGACATCACCCGCGACGTCACGGGCTTCCTCAAGGGTATTGCCGCGCATGACGGCACGGTGTTCCTGTTCCTGCGGCATACGTCGGCATCGCTGGTGATCCAGGAGAATGCCGACCCGGACGTGCAGAAGGATCTGGTGACGGCGCTCGATCGTCTCGCGCCGGAGCAGGCCGGCTGGGTGCACGACACCGAAGGTCCCGACGATATGCCGGCGCATGTCAAAGCCATGCTCAATGGCGTGACGCTGCATGTGCCAGTGCTGCAGGGCACGATGAAACTCGGCACCTGGCAGGGTCTTTATCTCGCCGAACATCGCAGCGCGCCGCACCGGCGCGAGATCGTTCTGCAATTCATCGGCAGCGCCGGCTGATTTCGTTCCTCACACAAAAGAAAAACCCCGCCTCGCGGCGGGGTTTTCCGTCTTGGTGCGCGGCGACTTATTTGTTGCCGTCGTAGGTGAAGATGTCGCGATCCTTGGTCTCGGGCAACAGGAAGAACCCGACCACCAAAGTCATCACTGCGATGACGATCGGATACCACAGCCCCTGGAAGATGTTGCCGCTCGCGGCGACGATCGCGAATGCGGTCGGCGGGAGGAAGCCGCCGAACCAGCCATTGCCGATGTGATACGGCAACGACATGCCGGTGTAGCGAATGCGGGTCGGGAACAGTTCGACCAGCAATGCCGCGATCGGGCCGTACACCATCGTCACATAGAGTACGAGGATGAACAGCAGACCGGTGACCGCCCACGCGCGGCTGCTCGTTAGCAGTTCGCCGACCGAAGGCGTTTTCAGGATCGTGGCGTCACCCGGCTTCGGATAACCCGCCGCCTGCGCCGCCGCGACAACGGAAGCGCCTGTGGCATCGACGTTCACAGTGCTGCCGTTGACGGATGCAACGAGCGGCGAGCCTGCCGCGCCGGTGGTGACGAGGTCGTAGTGGATCGACGAACTCGCCAATGTGCGGCGGACGACGTCGCACGGACGGGTGAACACGCGCACACCGACAGGATCGAACAGCGATCCGCACGTTGCCGGATCCGCGGTCAGCGTGACCTTCACGTTTTCGGTCGCCGCCATCAGCTTCGGGTTGGCGACGTTGGCGATCTGCGTGAACAGCGGGAAGTAAGTGAGCGCCGCGATCAAACAGCCCGCGAGCAAGATCGGCTTGCGGCCGATACGATCCGAGAGCCAGCCGAAGAAGATGAAGAACGGCGTGCCGATCAGGAGCGACAGTGCGATCAGCAGGTTCGCCGTCGTTCCGTCCACCTTCAGCGTCTGCGTCAGGAAGAACAGCGCGTAGAACTGGCCCGTGTACCAGACCACGGCCTGGCCGGCGGTGCCGCCGAGCAGGGCGATGATCGCGATCTTGGCGTTTTCCCAGCGTCCGAACGCTTCCGTAAGCGGAGCCTTCGACTGCGTGCCTTCTGCCTTGATGCGCTGGAATACCGGCGACTCGTTGAGCGAGAGACGGATCCAGATCGAGAAGCCGAGCAGGATGATCGACAGCAGGAACGGAATACGCCAGCCGTAATCCGCGAAGGCTTCCGGCGTCATGTTCAGGCGCAACGTCAGGATCACCAGCAGCGACAGGAACAGACCGACGGTGGCGGTCGTCTGAATCCACGATGTATAGAAGCCGCGACGTCCGTGCGGAGCGTGTTCGGCGACATAGGTCGCCGCGCCGCCGTATTCGCCGCCGAGCGCGAGACCCTGCAGCAGGCGGCAGAGGATAAACAGCACAGGTGCCGCATATCCGATCGTGGCATAGCCGGGCAGCAGGCCGACCACGAAGGTCGCGATGCCCATGACGGTCATGGTGATAAGGAAGGTGTATTTGCGGCCGATCATATCGCCGAGGCGGCCAAAGAACAGCGCGCCGAACGGACGCACCGCGAAGCCGGCGGCGAAACCGAACAGCACGAAGATGAAACGCGCGGTGTCGTTCGAGCCGGGCACAAAATTGGCGGCGATGTTCGCCGCCAGAGAGCCGGCCAGATAGAAGTCATACCATTCGAAGACGGTGCCAAGAGACGAAGCGACGATAACGCGCCTCTCCTCTTTGCTCATCGGCCGCGCCCGAGGCGCGGCAGCAGTTATTGTGGACATCAATCGCTCCCCCATTGTCGAAAACGGGCCGCCCGTTTTGGACGTTCGCCCGCGATCAAAAACGGTAACATCGAGGGTTAACGGCCCTATATTAGACTTTTGACCAAACAACAGTGGTAAGCACATGAAAAACAACAACAAATTTGTGCATTGCAAAATGCAATCATGTCAGTGGTTTTCTCTATAAACGAGAAACACTTGCGCGGTTTTTTAAGGGCTTTAGAAATTGAAGAACGAGCGGCGGGTGGGCGTGGTCACGTCACAGGTCGCGTTTCCCCAACCAGGTTTCGATTGTGCAAAGCAACGACGTCTATCGTCTGGTGATTGCCGACGACCACCCGTTATTCCGCGGCGCGTTGCGGGAGGCCGTGAACGGACTGTTTGAAAAAGTCGACATCACCGAAGCCGGCACCTTCGACGATGTGTCGGCGCTACTCGATCAGCGCGGCGATATCGACCTTGTCCTGCTCGACCTGACCATGCCGGGCGCGCGCGGCTTCTCCGGCCTGATGTATCTGCGGGCACAATATCCCGGCGTTCCGGTGATCGTCGTGTCCGCGAATGACGATCCGGTCGCGATCCGCCGCTGCATGGACTTCGGCGCGTCCGGCTTCATTCCAAAGACGCTCGGCGTCGACGAGATGCGGGATGTGATCGCGCGCATTCTCAAGGGCGGCGTGTGGACCCCGCCCGACGTCAATCTCGACAGCAAGGCCGACGTCGAGATCAGCCAGCTGATGGCGAAGATGGCGACGCTGACGCCGCAGCAGGTGCGCGTGCTGATGATGCTGTCCGAGGGGCTGCTCAACAAGCAGATCGCGTTCCAGCTCGGCGTGTCCGAGGCGACGGTGAAGGCACATGTCTCGGCGATCCTGCAGAAGCTCGGCGTCGACAGCCGCACGCAGGCGGTGATCGCCGCGGCCAAGATCGAAGCCGGCCACTGGCAGCAGAACCTCGCGCTCGAGTCCTGATCGGAATCAGGCGGGGAGGAAGTTCTCCTCTTCAAAGCCTCGTGGGTGGGGAGCCGCGCCTGAGCGCATAGCGCGAAGGCGGAGCGTCTCGAACCAGAAGCGATCCGTCAGGATCGAGACCGCAAATATGAGGCGCGAGCAGGAGTGTGGCCGCCGCATCCTTCGAGACGCGATGCTGCTCATCGCTCCTCGGGATGAGGCGGGGTGAGAGACGCGATTCTCTCTCCGCGTCATGCCCGCATTTATTGCGGACATCCACGTCTTGCTTTCGTTATTCCGGCACCAAAGACGTGGATGGCCGGGACAAGACCGGCCATGACAAGTGGATAGACCAGCGCAAACTGTTATCTTTTGAGCGCGGCGATTGCGTCTCGTCTTTCTACTGCGTCTGGACCTCATCGATTCCGAGCGTCAGCCAGCGTTGCCGGTTCGACGCCCACCACAGCCGCTCCGGCCTGGCGAACTCCGGATCGGCGAAGCATCCCGACGACACCGCGGTGAGGCCGGGCAGCGCTTCGAGCTTGCTGAACACCGTACTGCCGCAGGTCGGGCAGAAATGCACTTCATTCCAGCGTCCGGCGTCGGACGCGCCGCGCCAGGCGCGATGCTCGCCGGCGACCGCCACCGCATCGTCGGCAAAGAACGCGTTGTAGGAGAAGGCGCTGCCGGTCTTGCGCTGACAGTTGGCGCAACTGCAGACGTGCACCTTGCGCGGCGGCGCCGTCACCGTGACGGTGAGCGCGCCGCAGGCGCAGGACGCGGTTTTGCGAGAGGGATAGTCCGTCACGCCGGCAGCCTCCGTTCAGCCGGCGATGAAAACCGGCGGTGCGGAAGCTGCCCTGCGGAGCGGAAAAAGGGAAGGGCGGATGAGCCCTCCGCTTCAGGCGGAAACGCGCACCTTGAAGCCGCCGAAGATCATCCGTTTCGTGTCGAACGGCATCGCCTTCATGTCCATGCCGGCGAAGCGCTTGTCGGCCATTGCCGCCTTCATCACCTTGTCACGGTGCGCGCGCGACTTGTAGAGGATCCACGAAAAGATCACGGTCTCGGTGCCGGTCGCCTTGACGCTGCGCGGAAACGAAGTGCGCTTGCCGTAAGGCACGTCGTCGCCGACCGCTTCGCGATATTCCAGCGCGCCATGCTCCATGAACACCTTGCTCGCCATCTTCGCGACCTTCAGATAGGCGTCGAGCTTGCGCTTGGGCACCGGCACGACAAATCCGTCGACATACATAACGGTCTCTCCCGGGTTGATGTTTGATCAGAACGTCGTCACGGCGTGTGTGTCGCCGCGACGCGTGGTCGCTCGTTTCCGGTCAGCCGGCGGCGGCTTTTTCCATTGTCGCGATGTCGAGTTTGACCATCTTCACGACCTCGGCCATCACGCGGTCGGTCTGGGCCTGATCGCCGCCGAGCAGTTTCGGCAGGCTCGCCGGCGCGATCTGCCAGGACAGGCCGAATTTGTCCTTAAGCCAGCCGCACTGGACTTCCTTGCCGCCGTCGGCGGTCAGCTTCGCCCAGTAGTCGTCGATCTCGGCCTGCGTGTCGCAATTGACCATGAACGACACCGCGTCGCTGTGCGGGACGCCCGGTCCGCCGTTGAGCGCCATGAAATCCTGTCCGTTGATGGTGAACAGGATCGCCAGCACGGTGCCTTTCGGCATGTGCATGCCGTCGCCGTAATGGGAAACGGTGCGGATCTTCGAGTTCTTGAACACCGAGACGTAGAAATTCACCGCTTCTTCGGCGTTCTTGTCGAACCAGATGCAGGGTGCGATGTTTTGCACGACAAACTCCTTGACGCGTTACAGATGTTGATGGACGTCCGCTGTCATTCGACGATGCGGGCGAGTTTCTCCAGCGTGCCCTTCCAGCCGGCCTCGTGCCCGTCGCGCGCGGCTTCGTCGAAGAACTGCTCGTGGTGCAATGTGAGAATGCAGCCGTCGCCGTCGCGCTTGATGGCGACGATCACATAGGACTGCCGTTCCGGCATCGTGATCCATTGCCAGGTGAAGGCGAGCTTCTCGTTCGGTACCACCTCTTTGTATTCGCCGCTGACATTGTGCCGCTCGCCGTCCTCGGTGCTGAACGAGACCGAGAACCGGCCGCCGACGCGCACGTCGGTTTCCGCGTCGTGCACCGGGCCGGAATCCGGCCCGAACCAGCGCATCAGTTGCGCGGGGTCCGTCCATGCGGCGTAGACTTTTTCCGCCGGCGCAGCGAAACGACGTTTGAGGGTGAGGCTGGGTTTGACTTGAGTGTCGAGCTTTGGGGCGGGCATTGTTCGTTCTCCACAAAGGCGGCAAGGCGGTCGAGTTGCCGGGTCCAGAACCGCTGGTAGCGCGTGAGCCAGTTCATCGCGTCCTCCATCGGCGCCGCCGTCAGTGTGCAGGCGACGCTGCGTCCGCTCTTGTGACGCACGATCAGCCCGGCATCGGACAGCACGGCGAGGTGTTTCATGATCGCCGGCATGGTCACCGGAAACGGACGCGCCAGATCGCTGACGGTGAGGCCGTCGTTCTCCTGCAACCGCGCCAGCAGCGCGCGCCGCGTCGGATCGGCGAGTGCGGCAAAAACCCGGTCGAGCGTCTGGTCCTGATACTTTACCATCTGGTAAAGTATTGTCGCTCGATCCCGCGCTGTCAACCGCCAGGGCGAACATTTCGTGCCCGCAGGTTTCGTTAACCTTCCTCGCCTAGCGTGCCGGCAGGGGATTTTGGGATGGATATGGGAGTGGTGAGCGGCCTGCTCGGCGCGCAGATGGCGCAGACGCAGACAGCCGTTGCGGCGAAGATGCTCAAGATGAATGCGCAGGCCGGTCAGGCCGTGGCGCAGTTGCTGGACGCCGCGCAGCAGTCCGCCAGCAGCCTCGCCAATGTGGCGTCCGGCATCGGCGGCAATCTCGATATTTCGGTCTGACGGTCGCGCGACGCGGGTCGTGCGAATCCTCTCCCGTTTACGGGAGAGGGACGATCAAGCGCTACCTCTTCAGCGCCGCCTGCAGGAACGTGAGCGCATCCTTGCCCGCCCAGTCGGCGGGGCCGGCGAGCGAGGCAATCTCGCAGCCGGACGGATCGACCAGCACCGTGGTCGGCATGCCGAAGGCGCGGCCGATCGATTTCAGTTCCTGAAACACGGTGGCGCGCGGATCGGCGAAATACGACAGTTTGTGAATGCCGTTCTCGGTGAGCCACTGCTTCGGCTTGTCGGGATCGCGGGTGTCGATGTTCACCGCCACCACCTGGAAATCGCGGCCGCCGAGCTTGGATTCGAGCCCGTCGAGCGCCGGCATCTCGGTGCGGCACGGCACGCACCAGGTGGCCCACAGATTGAGCAGTACGGTGCGGCCCTTCCAGTCGGCCAATGTGCGCTCCTTGCCGTCGCCGTCGCGGAATTTCAGCTCCGGCAGCTTGAGCCCGGTGTCGGCGACCTTCACCGCGGCGATCTCGCCATGCACCAGCGGCGCGAGCCGTTTGGCGAGGTCCACCGCCGGGCGGCAGACCGGGTCGCCGCCATTGCCTGTGAGGCTGCCGATCCCGTATACCCCGCCGATCACGGCGGCCAGGCAGAAGGCGGCGGCGACCAGGATCAGGCGGCGGGACAGCGGGCGGCGTTTATCGGTCGTCTCGGTCATCGGTGTCTCAGTCTCGGGTCTTTTGCTCGGGTCTTTTGCGTCGTCGTCTCAATGGGCTGCAGATCGCGGTTAATCGATGGACGTGTCATGAGCAACAAGATGTGGGGCGGCCGGTTCACCACCGCGCCGGACACCATCATGGAGGAGATCAACGCCTCCATCGATTTCGACCGGCACCTTTACCGCGAAGACATCACCGCGTCCAAGGCGCATGCGGCGATGCTGGCCAAGCAGGGGATCATCACGCGGCAAGATGCCGCCGCGATCGCTCACGGTCTAGACACGATCCTGTCAGAGATCGACGGTGGCAAGTTCCGCTTCAAGCGCTCGCTCGAGGACATTCATATGAATGTCGAGAGCCGGCTCGCCGAGCTGATTGGCCCGGCCGCCGGGCGGCTGCATACGGCGCGCTCGCGCAACGATCAGGTGGCGACCGATTTCAAATTGTGGGTGCGCGGCACGCTCGACACGCTCGACGCAGCGCTCGCCGATTATCAGCGCGCACTCGCCGAGAAGGCGCTCGATCATGCCGCGACGGTGATGCCGGGCTTTACCCATCTGCAGACGGCGCAGCCGGTGACCTTCGGTCATCATCTGCTCGCTTACGTCGAGATGGCGGCGCGCGACCGCGGCCGGCTCGCCGATGCGCGCAAGCGTCTCAACGAAATGCCGCTCGGTTCGGCGGCGCTCGCCGGCACCTCATTCCCGCTCGACCGCAGCATGACCGCGAAGGCGCTCGGCTTCGACCGGCCGACCGCGAATTCGCTCGACGCCGTGTCGGACCGCGACTTCGCCATGGAGGCCCTGTCGGCGGCGTCGATCTGCGCCGTGCATCTGTCGCGCTTCGCCGAAGAGATCGTGATCTGGACCTCGCCGCTGACCGGCCTGGTGAAGCTGTCGGACAAGTTCACCACCGGCTCGTCGATCATGCCGCAGAAGCGCAACCCGGATGCTGCGGAGCTGGTGCGCGCCAAGACCGGCCGCATCATCGGCGCGCTCAACGGTCTGTTGATCGTCATGAAGGGGCTGCCGCTCGCCTATGCCAAGGACATGCAGGAAGACAAGGAAGGCGTGATGGACGCCGTGTCCGCGCTGTCGCTCGCGATCGCGGCGATGACCGGCATGGTGCGCGACCTCGTGCCCGATGCGGCGAAGATGGAAGCGGCGGCGGGCGAGGGCTATTCCACCGCCACCGATCTCGCCGACTGGCTGGTGCGCACGCTGAAAATGCCGTTCCGCGAGGCGCATCACGTCACCGGGCGGATCGTCGCGCGCGCGGCCAAAGATGGTGTCGCACTCGACGCGCTGCCGCTGTCGGCGATGCAGGCGATCGAGCCGCGAATCACCAAGGCGGTGTTCGCGGTGCTCAGCGTGCAACGCTCGGTGGAAAGCCGGGTCAGCTATGGCGGCACCGCGCCGAAAAACGTGCGGGCGCAGGCGAACAAATGGCTTAAGGCTCTGGCGAAAAAGCCCGGAAAGAGGGGCTGATCGTCGCGGAGCGAGGTCGCGTTGCCGGCTCAATCTGCTATGGTGCGCGTCCTATCGGGAGTGTCTGAAGTGACCGGTTTGCGCAATTTCACGGTGAGGCAGGGTCTGGTGCTGGGGGCGATGGTCGTCGCGCTCGGCCTCGCGGGCTGCGGCCGCAAAGGGCCGCTCGAGCCGCCGCCGTCGGCCGCTGCTGCTGCGCCGTCGCAGCAGGCGACCCAGCCGACCGCACAACAGGGTCCGGGTTTTGCCTCATTCCAGACCAACTCCGCGGACGAGCCGATGAGCCAGCGCACCGTGACCGGCGAGCGCGCCGGCATAGCCGCGGACGGCCGGGCGGTCGCGCCGCAAGGCGAGAAGCGGCGGGTCCCGCTCGACGCGCTGATCGACTGAGCGACCGGGCGCGTCATGAATCATTTCCACTATCGACACGGCGTGCTGCACGCCGAGGCGGTCGATCTCGACGCCTTGGCGGCGGAGGTCGGCACGCCGTTCTACTGCTATTCGACCGCGACGCTGGAGCGGCACTATCACGTGTTCGCCAATGCCTTCGCCGACGTGCCGGCGCTGGTGTGCTACGCGATGAAGGCCAATTCCAACCAGGCGGTGATCGCGACGCTGGCGAAGCTCGGCGCCGGCGCTGACGTCGTCTCCGGCGGCGAATTGAAGCGGGCACGCGCCGCCGGCATTCCGCCGGAGCGGATCATGTTCTCCGGCGTCGGCAAGACCGAGGCCGAACTGGCGATGGCGGTCGATGCCGGCATCCTCTGCGTCAATGTCGAGTCCGAGCCGGAACTCGAACTGTTGTCGCGCGTCGCGTCGTCGAAGGGCCGGACCGCGCATATCTCCGTGCGCGTCAATCCCGACGTCGATGCGAAGACCCATCACAAGATTGCCACCGGAAAGTCGGAAAACAAGTTCGGCATTCCGATCTCGACGGCGCGCGAGGTTTATGCGCGCGCCGCGAAACTGCCGGGCATCAAGGTCGCCGGCGTCGACATGCACATCGGCAGCCAGATCACCGATCTCGATCCGTTTGGCGATGCCTTCGCGCTGCTGGCGGATTTCGTGCGCACGCTGCGCGCCGACGGCCACAGCATCGAGCATGTCGATCTCGGCGGCGGGCTCGGTATTCCGTATCGCGACGACAACGAACCGCCGCCGCTGCCGGACGCTTATGCCGCGGTGGTGAAGCGCGCGACGCGCGATCTCGATTGCCGGCTGATCTTCGAGCCGGGCCGGCTGCTGGTCGGCAATGCCGGCATCCTTGTCACCCGCGTCCTGTTCATCAAGCAGGGCGAGGCCAAGACCTTCGTCATCGTCGATGCGGCGATGAACGACCTCGTTCGGCCGACGCTCTACGAGGCGCATCACGAGATTCGCCCGGTACGCGAACCCGATGCAGCATCGCGGCGCATCCGTGCCGACGTGGTGGGGCCGGTCTGCGAAAGCGGCGATTTCCTGGCGCTGGACCGCGACCTGCCGGAAGCCAAACCGGGCGACCTGATGGCGGTGATGAGCGCCGGCGCCTATGGGGCGGTGCAGGCCGGAACCTACAACACCCGCGCCTTGGTGCCGGAGGTGATGGTCCGGGACGACCAGTGGGCGGTGGTCCGCCCGCGCCTTGATGCCGACCAATTGATCGCGCTCGATCGGCTGCCGCCTTGGATGGCGGGGTGAAATAGCGTCAACTGGGCTGACGGATTCCTCCGGTCAGGGGCAACCGCGCGCGGGCGACGGGGCGACGGAGCGGCGATTGGACGATCAAGGCATTACGCCAACGGCATCTTTCGGCGCGTCTTTGGCGCGGGCGCTCAAGCGCGCCCGTGGTGCGTTGCTGTGGGAGCGCGTCTGGCCGCCGCTGGCGACCCTCGGCACCGTGATCGGCCTTTTCCTCGCGGTGTCGTGGCTCGGCCTGTGGAGCGCGCTGCCGCCGCTCGGCCGCGCCATCGGTCTCGGCCTGTTCGCGCTGGTGGCGCTGGCCGCGCTGGTGCCGCTGTTGCGTCTGCGCCCGCCCTCCGAAGACGATGCGCTGCGTCGGCTCGACCGGGTTTCCGGCATTGCCCATCGTCCGGCCACTGCCGTTACCGACACGCTCGCCGGCGCGCCGACCGATCCGGTGGCGCTCGCGCTGTGGGAAGCGCACCGGCAGCGCATGGCCGAGGCGGCCCGCGCGCTGAAAGCCGGCTGGCCGTCGCCGCGTCTAGCCTTGCGCGATCCGATGGCGTTGCGCGTTCTCGTCTTTTTGCTGGTCGCCGTCACATTCTTCGCCGCGAGCGGCGAGCGCATGCAGCGCATCGCCTCCGCGTTCGACTGGAGCGGCGTGATCGCACCGGCGAATTTCCGTGTCGATGCCTGGGTAACGCCGCCGGCCTATACCGGCCGCGCGCCGGTGCTGCTGCCGGGACTCCGGCCCGGCGAGCCGACGCCCGCCAGCGGCCCGGCTTTCGCAGTGCCGGCCGGCTCGACTTTAATCGTGCGCGCCAGCGGCGGCGTATCGATGGACATCACTCGCACCGGCGGTCTGGAGCCGTTGGTGGTCGAGGCCAAACCGGACAGCAAGACGTCGCAGCAACCAGCGAGCGCTCAGAATTCGGGGGCCCAGGAGCAGCATTTCAGCATCACCGGCGACGGCGAGGCGCATCTGCGTGGCGCCGGCCGCGATTTCGCCTGGCGCTTCACCGCGATCCCGGATCGCGCGCCGACCATCGCGCTCGCCAAGGACCCCGAGCCGCAGGCGCGCGGTTCGCTGCTGCTCGCCTACAAGATGGAGGATGATTACGGCGTGGTCGAAGCGCATGCGCGCTTCACCCGCAAGGACGCTAATCCGAAAGCGCGGCCGCTCTATGACCCGCCCGACGTGAAGCTCATTCTGCCGCAGGCGCGCACCCGCAATGGCGCGGCGCAGACCATCAAGGATCTCAGCGAGCATCCGTGGGCCGGCGCCGAGGTCGAGATGACGCTGACGGCGCGCGACGAGGCTAACAACGAAGGCCGCAGCGAGCCGCTCGAATTCACGCTGCCGCAGCGGATCTTCGTCAAGCCGATGGCGCGCGCGCTGGTCGAGCAGCGGCGCGTGCTGGCGCTGAACGCCGACGCCAAGCCGCTGGTGCTGACCGCGCTCGACGCGCTCACCATCGCGCCGGAGAAGTTCGAGCCGGATACGCGCATCTATCTCGGCCTGCGCTCGCTTTATTTCGATCTGACCAATGCGCGCACCGACGAGCGGCTACGCGACGTGGCGGCGCGGATGTGGGCGATGGCGGTGGCGATCGAGGACGGCAATGTCTCCGATGCCGAGCAGGCATTGCGGCAGGCGCAGGAGGCGCTGCGGCAGGCGCTCGAACGTGGCGCCAGCGACGAAGAACTCAAGAAGCTGATGGATCAGCTTCGCGCCGCGCTCAACCAGTTCATGCAGGCGCTGGCCGAGGAGGCGCGCAAGAACCCGCAGCAGCTTGCGCGTCCGCTCGATCGCAATGCGCGCGTGCTGACGCCGCAGGATCTCAAGAACATGCTCGACCGCATGGAGCAGATGGCGCGCTCCGGTAACCGCGACGCGGCGCGGCGCATGCTCGACGAACTGCAGCAGATGATGGAGAACCTGCAGACGGCGCGGCCCGGCCAGCAGCAGATGGACGGTGACGATGACATGACCGCGGAGCTCAACGAGCTGCAGGACATGATCCGCAAGCAGCAGCAGTTGCGCGACCGCACCTTCCGTGAAGGCCAGGACCAGCGCCGCGAGCGCCAGCGCGGGCAGCGCGGCCAGCAGGGCAATCAGCAGATGGGTTCATTGCAGCAGGACCAGAAGGCGCTGCGCGACCGGCTGCAGAAACTGCTCGATGCGATGAAGCAGCGCGGCATGAACCCGCAGCAGGGCCAGCAGCCCGGCGATGACGATGGCGATCAGCAGCAGGGCCAGCAACAGGGCGACGGCCAGAACGGCGAACTGGGCGATGCGGACGGCGCCATGGGCGACGCGCAGGGTCAGCTCGGCGACGGCGACGCGGACAGCGCGGTCGGCTCGCAGGGCCGCGCGCTCGACGCGATGCGCAAGGGCGCGCAGAATCTCGCGCAGCAGATGCAGCAGCAGCAGGGGCAGAACGGCCCCGGCCCGAACGGCCAGCCCGGCCGCGGCCAGCAGCGCGCGCAGCAGAACACCGATCCGCTCGGCCGGCCGCTGCGCGGCCGCGATTACGGCGACGACACCACAGTGAAAGTGCCGGGCGAGATCGACGTGCAGCGCGCCCGCAAGATTTTAGAGGAACTGCGCAAGCGGTTCGGCGAAAGCTATCGTCCGCAGCTCGAGCTCGATTACATCGAGCGCCTGCTCAAAGATTTCTGAGCGCTGGATTTCTAGCTTTGGATTTCTGATTTTGGATTTCCGGGTGCCGGATTTCCGAGGGTTGAGCAGGACCTGCGACAATCCAGATGTGTCGGCGGCCGTTCTGCGCGGAACCTACGCCGTGCCCGGACGTTGGCTCCGCGTGAATTGAACCGGAGCGCCCCATGACACGCCCCATGTCCCATCCTCTTTTTGTCGCCCTCGTCGCGGGCACATTCGCGTGCGCCGTGGGCGCCGCTCACGCGCAGCAGTCGGCTCCCCAAAGTCCGCCGGCCGCTACTTCTCCGGCCCCGGCGGAAGCGCCGGATTCACAGGGCCACGATGTGCAAACCGGAAAACCGGAAACGGCGCATACGACGTCGCCGCGCTCCGGTACCAACGGACAGGGGACGCAACCGTCGGGCAAATCCGCCGACGAGACGTCCGGAAAAATGGACGACGGCACGTCCACACAATCGCCGATCAGCAATTCGTCGAAATAATCCGATCGGCGGGATCAAGTCCTGGAGCGTGTCGCCAACGCACCGTTCACGGCGCTCTGAAGCTGCGCCAGTGTGAACGGCTTGGCGATCACGTCGTGGATCAGCTGTTCGAGCCCGTACGCGCGCTCGCGCTGGTCGGCATAGCCGGTCATCAGCAGCACCGGAACCGCCGGATAGTCGCGCACGGTGGCGAGCGCCAGCGCGATCCCGTCCATCACGGGCATCTTGATATCGGTCAGCAGCAGGTCGAACGCGCCGGCCTCGCGATGCAGGATGTCGAGCGCCTCGGCGCCGTCGCGCGCGACGATGGCGTCGTGTCCGTCCTCGACCAGCGCGCGCTGGACGAAGCCGCGCACGGCATCGTCGTCCTCTGCGACGAGGATGCGCGCCATCACCGGGTCTCCATCATTTGCTTCCGGGCAGATCGTGGCTGTTGAAGAAGCGCACCAGCACGTCGACGCCGTCGGTCGGCGGCGCGGCGAGACGGCTGCGGAACGTCATGGTTTCACCGGCACCGAGGATGCTGCGCGGCGGCTGCGCCGTCCAGGTATAGATCTCGCTGCCGGTGGCGTTCCGGACCGCGAAGCGCAGCCGCGGCACGTCGACCGGCGCGCCAGAGGTGCTGACGATCTTGCCTTCCACCGCGAGCACCGCGACGCCGTCGGTGGTGTCGCGCGAGACAGTAACGCCCTCGAACACCAGCCCGCGGACATTGACCGGCATGCCGATCGCCGAGAACAGCGACGCGGTCTGCGGCGCATATTTCACTACCGTGTTACGCCAGATCAGCATCGCGCCGAGCATCATCGCAAGCAGGGTGATGATCACCGGCAGGCGGCCGATGCGGCGGCGCTCCCGCGGCTTCTTCGCCTTGCGTGGGCGGCGCGCGGCGGCGTGCTCGACATCGTCGGGCTCGCCCATGCTGAACGGCGGCTCGGCCGGCGGCACGATCGGCGGGGCATCGCCGATATGCGGCTCGGCGTAATGCGCGGGCGCGTCGATCATCGGCGCGTCGCTGTTGACGTCGTCGGCGCGCATCGGCGCGACGGTGGAAATCTGATCGAGCGCGGCGCCGAACTGCATGGCGTCGGGCATGGGGGATTCGATCGGCGCGATCGGGGTCGCGTCCGGCAGCCGGGGGGCGGACAGGCTGGCCTCGGTGGCATGGCCCGGCGGCATCGCGGTCGCCGGCGGCATCGCGGGGCGTGACGTCGGTCGCGGCGAGGGGATGGAGGCCGTCGATTTGGCGTCGGCCTCGGCGATGATCTCGTCGATATAGGTGGCAGTGCTGGCGGCCTGGGTCACGGCTTGCGGTGGTGCGGCGAACCACTGGGTCCGGCAGCGCACGCAGCGCACATTGCGGCCGGCCAGGCCGAGCGCCGAGGCTCCGACCGTGTAGGACGTGGCGCAGTTTGGGCAGACGATCAGCATCGAACGGCGCGGCACCCCAGCTGCTCCCGGTCCACGGCACGGGAGCCATTCGGCATGACTGTAACCGCCGATCCGTTAATGGATCGGAAACCATGCCGCGCTCAGGTGAGACACTTTGGCCGCGCCCGGATAATCCGTTAGAAAACAGGGGCCCGGCGGTGGGCGGCTGCCGGGTGGGTGGCAGGACGACAGGAAGCGGGGACAGCGCGTGGTCCGATTCGAAAATGTGGGCTTGCGCTACGGTCTCGGGCCGGAGGTTCTGCACGACCTCACGTTCCGGATCGAGCCGCATTCGTTCCAGTTCCTCACGGGGCCGTCCGGCGCGGGGAAAACCTCGCTCTTGCGGCTGCTGTTCCTGTCGCTGCGGCCGACCCGCGGCCTGATCACCCAGTTCGGCCACGACGTCGCCACCCTGTCCAAGGATGCTCTGTCGACCTTGCGCCGGCGCATCGGCATCGTGTTCCAGGATTTCCGCCTGCTCGACCACATGACCACCTACGAGAATGTCGCGCTGCCGCTGCGGGTCATGGGCCGCGACGAGGCGAGCTATCGCGACGAGGTGATGGAGCTGATCGAGTGGGTTGGGCTGGGCGAGCGGATGTGGGCGCTGCCGCCGGTATTGTCCGGCGGCGAGAAGCAGCGCGCCGCCATCGCCCGCGCGGTGATCGCGCGGCCGCAGCTGCTGCTCGCCGACGAGCCGACCGGCAACGTCGATCCGTCGCTGGCGCAGCGGCTGCTGCGGCTGTTCATCGAGCTCAACAAGTCCGGCACCTCGGTGGTGATCGCCACCCACGACATCGCGCTGATGGATCAGTTCGACGCGCGCCGCCTGGTGCTGCACGACGGCAAGCTGCACATCTATGACTGACCGCGGCGCGCCTGCTCATCCGCCGGAAACCGCCGCGCCGCCGCGCCGCACGGCGCCGCCGCGCGGCCTATCGCCGATCGTACCGCGCCAGTCGATCTCCGGCCGCGCGCTGCTGGCGGTGGTGGCGATCATGACGTTTCTCGCGGCCCTCACCGCCGGCGCGGTGATGCTGGTGCGCACCGCCGCCAGCACATGGGAGGCGGATGTCGCCCGCGAGGTGACGATCCAGGTGCGGCCAGCGCCCGACCGCGATCTCGATGCGGCGACATTGAAAGCAGCCGAGATCGCGCGCGCGTTTCCCGGCATTGCCAGCGTGCGTCCCTACACGCGCGAGGAATCCGCGCGGCTGCTGGAGCCATGGCTCGGCAACGGCTTGTCGCTGGACGACCTGCCGGTGCCGCGCATGATCGTCGTCACGCTCGCGCCGGCAGCGGCGGTCGATCTGCCGGGCTTGCGCAAGCAACTGGCGGACCAGGTCGCCGGCGCGAGCCTCGACGATCATCGCGGCTGGATCGAGCGGATGCGCAGCATGTCGGCCACCGCGGTGGCGATCGGCATCGCGATCCTGCTCTTGATGCTGGCGGCGACCATGCTGTCGGTGATGTTCGCCACGCGCGGCGCCATGGCGGCGAACCGCCCGGTGATAGAGGTCCTGCACTTCATCGGCGCGCGCGACGATTACATCGCCACGCATTTCCAGCGCCACTTCCTCGCGCTCGGCCTGCAGGGCGGATTGATCGGCGGCGGCGTCGCCGTCGTGCTGTTCGCGCTGGCGGGCCTGATCAGCAGCTTCATGACGGGCAGCGCCGCCGGCGACCAGACCGCGGCGCTGTTCGGTTCCTTCTCTATCGGTCTGGCGGGTTATGTGGCGATCCTGGCACAGATCGTGCTGATGGCGGGGGTGACGGCGCTCGCGTCACGGCATACGGTTTCGCGCACGCTGGACGCCATCGACTGACATGTTTTCCCGCTTCGCCCGTTTCGTCGGTTTTCTCACCATGGCCGCGCTCGGTTTCGGGCTCGGCCTGCTGGTGGCTGGCTTCTTCTGGTTCGTCGACAAGGTGCCGACCCGCGAAGCGCAGATCGACGGCAACGCCGACGGCATCGTCGTGCTCACCGGCGCGGCCTCGCGCATTCCCGACGCAATCGAGCTTCTGGCGGCGGGCCGCGGCCAGCGGCTGCTGATCACCGGCGTGCATCGCGCCACCAGCGCCAAGGAAATCGCGCGGCTGACGCCGCTCTACCAGCGGGTGTTCTCGTGCTGCGTCGATCTCGACCGCTCGGCGCTCAACACGCTCGGCAACGCCACCGAGACCCGGCGCTGGTCCACGGAAAAAGGCTTTCACAAGCTGATTGTCGTGACCTCCAACTGGCACATGCCGCGGGCGATGCTGGAGCTTGAGCATCAGCTTCCCGATACCACGCTGGTGCCTTATCCGGTGGTGATCAGCGAGAAGGAGCGGTCCGATCCGTGGTGGGCCAGCAAGGCGTCGTTGCGGCTGTTGTTGTCGGAATACCTCAAATATGCTTTTGCGGTCGTGCGGATCCGCCTCG
This sequence comes from Pseudomonadota bacterium, assembly GCA_023386635.1. GTDB lineage: Bacteria > Pseudomonadota > Alphaproteobacteria > Rhizobiales > Xanthobacteraceae > Pseudolabrys. The sequence goes on along the minus strand of JAEWJH010000027.1, from coordinate 9,460 downwards.
ACCCCGATTTTCCCTGACATAAATCCAATGATGCTGTGGCTGCGTTCCATCGTCTTCAATGTCGCGTTCTACGTGACGTTGATCCTGATCTGCTTCATCGCGCTGCCGACATTCCTGATGTCGTACCGCGCGGTGGTGGCGATGGCGCGGCTGTGGGCGCGCATCAGCCTGCTGCTGCTCAACGTGATTTGCGGCGTCAAGGTCGAGTTCCGTCATCTCGACCGCATCCCGAAAGGTGCTTTGCTGGTCGCCTCGAAGCATCAATCGCTGTGGGAGACGTTCGCGCTGCTGATCGTGCTCGACGATCCAGTCTACATCCTCAAGCGCGAGTTGATGTGGATCCCGATGTTCGGCTGGTTCGCGGCCAAAGCGCGCATGGTCTCGGTCGATCGCGGCAAGGGCGCGCGCGCGCTGCCGGCGATGATGCGCCGCGCCAAGGAGGAACTGGCGCACGGCCGCCAGATCATCATTTTCCCGGAAGGGACGCGGCGTCCCGCCGGCGCCGAGCCGCGCTACAAATACGGCGTCGCGCATCTCTACGAGGCGTTTGGCGTGCCGTGTCTGCCACTGGCGCTCAATTCCGGCGTGTTCTGGCCGCGCCGCTCGCTGCTGCGCTACCCGGGCACGGTGGTGGTCGAGGCTCTTCCGCCGATCCCGCCGGGTCTCGACCGCGACGCGTTCTTCGCGCGGCTGCAGCAGGAGACGGAAGCCGCGACCGCGGTGCTGGTGGAAGAAGGTTTCGCCGAACGCCGCGTTAACGCTTACTGAAATGTGGTTGCTCATTCCGGCGCGCGAGCAAAGCTCGCGAACCCGGAATCCAGATCAGCAAAGATTGCGAGCGGAGTTGGATTCCGGATCGCAGCTTCGCTGCGTCCGGAACGACGGCCGGTATTCAATACGCTAGCGCGCCTGCGTGAGCCGCTCGACGAGCTGGTGCAATTCGCCTTCGCGATAGCCGATCGCTTCCATCGATTTCACGGTCTCGATCACATAGTCCGGATTGGCGCCGGACTGGCCGTGGCCCTGCAGCACCAGCCGCAACTGCTCGTCGAGCGTGAGCCGCCCGGCATATTGCGGGTGAGAGCGGTCGACCACGTAACAGAGCGCGGAGACCTGCCGTTGTGGCGTATCGGTGATCCACATGGTGCGGGTCACTTCGCGATAGACGGCGGTGGCCTGCTCGCGCTGGCGCAGATAGGCAATCGTCGCGGCGCGGTCGGCGGCGGCGACACGGTAGCCGATGCCGCGGCAGGCACCGCCGCGGTCGAGGCCGAGCACCAGGCCTGGCCGTTCCGGCGTGCCGCGATGCACGAACGAATAGATGCACAGCGAGCGGTGCAGGCCGGTCACGCGCGCGTGGACGCGCTCCTGAAACGGGAAATCCGGCCGCCACATCAGCGAGCCATAGGCGAACACCCAGAGGTCTTCGTCAGTGCGATCGATGGGCAATTTCAATGACACGGGGAATCGCTTACGGCTTGGAACCGGCGGCGCCAGCTAACAGGCGCGGTGCTGGCCGCGCAATATCCCCGGATGATCGCGGATTTGCCGCAATCGCGAGTTCCTTACCCTGATGGTTGTTTCCACTCCGAACCGGCAATTTGGCGATGGTCCCGGCGATGCGCCGCTGCCGCCGCATCCGCTGACGCCGCGCCGTGGCGGGCCGGGCAAATACATTGCCCTGCTGGCGGTGGTCGCCGTGGCCATCGCCGGGTGGACCGGGCTGTGGTTCTACGCCAAGCAACTCACCGAGGATACGATCATCGGCTGGCAGGCGCGCGAGGCGCGGGCCGGCCGCGTCCATATCTGCCATCAGCAGAGCACGAGCGGCTTCCCGTTCCGCATCGAGGTCACCTGCGATCAGGCTGAGAGCCAGATCCGCAATCTGACGCCGCCGCTGCGCATCACCGTCGCGGGACTGCATGTCGCCGCGCAGATCTATCAGCGCGAACTGCTGATCGCCGAGATGGCCGGGCCGATGACCATCGCCGATATCGGCCGGCCGGCGGTGCTGCGGGCCGACTGGACGCTCGCGCAGGCGAGCCTGCGCGGTACGCCGGCCGCGCCGGAGCGGCTGTCGGTGGTGTTCGAGGAGCCGAAGCTCGATGACATCTCCGGCCCGGTGCCGGTGCTCGCTGCGCAGGCGAAGCATATGGAATTGCACGGCCGCATTATCGAAGGCACGGTCAGCAGCAATCCGGTGGTCGAGTTGGTGTCCAGCGTGACTGGCGGCTCGTTCCCTGTCGTGCATGCGCTGGCGCAGACACCCATCGACAGCGAAATGACGGCGAAGCTGCGCGGGCTGAAGGACTTCGCGCCGAAGCCCTGGGCCGCACGCTTTCGCGAAATTCAGCAGGCCGGCGGCAGCATCGATATTTCGCAGGCGCGGATCAGCCAGGGCGAGACGCTGGCGGTCGGCAGCGGCGTGCTCACCATCAACGCCAACGGCAAGCTCGAAGGCCAGTTGCGGCTGACCATCGCCGGGCTAGATGCGTTCCTGAAAACCATCGGCATTGAGAATACGCCGCCGGTCGACAAGATCGCCGGTGCGCTGGACCGGCTGATGCCGGGGCTCGGCGCAGCGGCGCGCGCGCAGGCCGGCGCCGGCGTCATGGCCGGCATCAACATGATCGGCGAGCAGACGACGCTCGAAGGCCGCCGCGCGGTCGCGGTGCCGCTGCGCATCACCGATGGCGCAATGGCGCTCGGTCCGCTGGTGATCGGCCGTGTGCCGGCGCTGTTCTAATTATTCCGTATCGGCCGAATAGGGCCGCGGCACCGGCTGCCTCGGCAGATGCGGATGGCCGCGGCCGAAATCCGGCGTCGCGGAATCCTGGCCGATCGTGACGATGCCCTTGCGGATCGCCCGCGTGCGCGTGAAGTGATCGAACAGCGCGTTACCGTCGCCGTTGCGAATCGCGCGCGTCAACGTCGCAATGTCCTCGTTGAACCGGCCGAGCATCTCCAGCACCGCGTCCTTGTTGGCGAGGAACACGTCGCGCCACATGGTCGGGTCGGACGCGGCGATACGGGTGAAATCGCGGAAGCCGCCGGCGGAGAATTGCAGCACTTCGGATTCCGTCACCTGGCCCAGTTCGTTGGCGGTGCCGACGATGGTGTAGGCGATCAGATGCGGCAGATGGCTGGTGATCGCCAGCACCAGATCGTGATGCTCCGGCGTCATGGTCTCGACATTCGCACCGAGCACGCGCCAGAACGTTGCGAGTTTTTCGACCGCGGCCGGATCGGTGCCGGCCGGCGGCGTGAGAATGCACCAGCGGTTGACGAACAGTTCGGCGAAGCCCGCGTCCGGGCCGGAATATTCGGTGCCGGCCACCGGATGCGCCGGCACGAAATGCACCGATGGCGGCAGATAGGGCGCCATGTCCTTGACCACCGAGCCCTTCACCGAGCCGACGTCGGAGACGATGGCGCCGGGCATCAGATGCGGCGCGATCTCTTCCGCCACCGGCCCGCAGGCGCCGACCGGAATGCAGGCGATGACGAGGTCCGCGCCTTCTACAGCGGCGGCGTTGGTTTCCACCACCTGATCGGCGAGACCGAGTTCGGCGACGCGCTGCCGCGTTTGCGGCGAGCGTGCGGTGGCGACGATCGAGCGGACAGCCCCTTGCGCGCGGGCGGCACGCGCGATCGACGAGCCGATCAGGCCGACGCCGATCAAAGCAAGCCGGTTGAAGATCGGTTGCTTGTCGCTCACGCCGCGCGTCCCAGGAATTCGCGCAGCGCCGCGACGGTCAGCTTGTTGGCTTCCTCAGTACCGACCGACATGCGCAGCGCATGCGGCAGATGATAGCCGGTGACCTGCCGCAGGATCAGCCCGCGCTGCATCAGGAAGTCGTTGGCCTCCGCCGCCGTCTTGCCCTTCGCGGTCGGGAAATGGATCAGCAAAAAGTTGCCGACGCTCGGCGTCACTTTGAGGCCGAGCTTTTCCAGTTCGGTGGTGAGCCAGGCGATCCATTTTTCGTTGAACGCGCGTGCGGTCTCCACATGCGCGGTGTCTTCCATCGCCGCGATGCCGGCGGCGATCGCCGGCGCGTTGACGTTGAACGGGCCGCGGATGCGGTTGAGCGCGTCGACGATATGTTCGGGTCCGTAGAGCCAGCCGAGCCGCAGCGCGGCGAGCCCGTAAATCTTCGAGAAGGTGCGGCACATCACCGTGTTGTCGGTGGTCGCCACCAGTTCGAGACCGGACTCGTAATCGTTTCGGCTGACATATTCCGCGTAGGCGGCGTCGAGCACGAGCAGGATATGCGGCGGCAGATCGCGCCGCAGCCGCTTCACCTCGTCGAACGGAATGTAGGTGCCGGTCGGGTTGTTCGGATTGGCGAGGAACACGACCTTGGTGCGCGGCGTCACCGCGGCGAGGATCGCGTCGACGTCGGCGGTGAAATCCTTTTCCGCGGCCACGACCGGTTTCGCGCCAGTGCCGAGCGTGGCGATCGGATAGACCAGAAAGCCGTGCGTGGTGTGGATCGCTTCATCGCCGTCGGCGAGAAAAGCGCGCGCGATCAGATTGAGAATGTCGTCGGAGCCCGCGCCGCAGACGATGCGCGCCGGATCGAGGCCGAAGCGGCGGCCGATCGCCTCGCGCAGCGCGGTCGATGCGCCGTCCGGATAATCCTCCAGATGCTGCCCCGCCGCCGCATAGGCTGCCTTCGCCTTCGGGCTCGGCCCGAGCGGCGTCTCGTTGGACGAGAGCTTGTAGACTTTGGCGACGCCGGGGGCGCTGCTCTTGCCCGGAACGTACGGGGCGATGTCGAGCACGCCGGGGCGCGGTTGCGGACGGTTGGCGGTCATGATCGGTCTCGATAGCCTGTTCATGTGTTTCGCGGGTCGCGGGGGGAATGGCGCGTCAGCGGCCGGCGGACACCCTATAGCGGGTGGCGTGGCTGCCGACGAGGGCCGCCGAGCGGATGCTGGCTCCCGTTTTCAGCAGGGCCTCGCGGACGGTCTCGAATTGCGTGCCGGCCGGCATCGAGATCAGCAGCGCCGCGCCGTCGAAGGCGCCGTCGGGGGCGGCGACGCAGGTGACGGCGCCCGGCAAGGCGTTCGCCGCCTGCGGCCCCCAGCCGGAGACGTGGACGCTCCACACCTCGACCTCTTTCACCATGGCGTCGCTGGAGACGCGCGAGACGACGAACACCGGCAGATCGGCCGGATGGTCGGCGCGCTCGACGAACGGCAGGCGGGCGATGATCTTCGGCGCGCTTTCCGGTTCGAGCGCATCCCACCACGCGCCGGCGCCGGCGACATAGGCGGCGGGGACGAGGCCGAGATCGCCGCGCGAGGCGGCGACGGCGGCGACCACCGCACTGGCGCTCATATGGGTGAGGAACGGCACCGTGAAGCCGAAATGGAAGCGGGCGCTGTCGCGCATCATGGCGTCGCCGGCCGAGAGGTCGGCATGCACCGAGAACGGCTGCTGCACATAGGTGAAGGTGGCGATGATGACGCGCCAGATGCCCTCGACGGTGTCGAGTGGCAGGATGCCCTCGTGCCGCTGCACCAGTCGGCGCATCATGTCGGCCTCGCGCGCCGGGCGGAACGCCGAGCCGGTTTCCTGGCTACCCTTGACGGCGATCAGCCGGTCGATGATCTGGCCGCGCTCCATCAGTAGCCGATGCATCTCGGCATCGATCCGGTCGATCTCGTTGCGCAACGTCACCAGCGACGGCGGGGCGGAAATGGTGTTCGACATCTGCAGACCTTTGGGCAGACCTTGATGCGCCGCGCGGTGGGCGGCGCAGATACTGTCTGAAGTGCTGTCTAGGTAGCACGGTCGCCCGGCGTCAAGAAAACACTGGCCTATCATAGGCCTAACGGCCCTTGTCTTGACGGGGGCAGGCGTTCGCCCTATGTTTTCCGGACTGTCGTGGTCATTTGAGCCGGCCGGCTTGCAGCCACGTTAAACAACTCGCTAAACAGGCCGGGGACACGCAAATCCCGGCCGAACCTATGTTCAGGCCGGGTTTTTTATGGCCCGCGCTCGGACCGAGAGAGTGTCCAAGAGTATCGAGGCGCGTGAAGCCGATGGCGGATATCGAGCAAGTGAACAGCCCGAACACGGCGCCGGATCTGCGTGGGCGTGAGGCCGACGAGCCGCGCGCGTCGCGGATCGCCCGGTTCGACACGCCACTCAAGCTCGACGCCGGCGTCGAACTCGCGCCGTTGCAGATCGCCTACAACACCTACGGCACGCTGAACGCGGATCGCAGCAATGCGGTTCTGGTCTGCCACGCGCTCACCGGCGACCATCACGCGGCGAGCGACAATCCGGTCACTGGCAAGGGCGGCTGGTGGGAGACGCTGATCGGGCCGGGCAAGCCGATCGACACCGACCGCTATTTCATCATCAGTTCCAACGTGCTCGGCAGTTGCATGGGCACGACCGGGCCGGCCTCGACCAACCCCAAGACCGGCCAGCCCTGGGGCCTGAGTTTCCCCGTCATCACCATCCGCGACATGGTGCGCGCGCAGGCGATGCTGCTCGACCATCTCGGCATCGATACGCTGTTCGCGGTGGTCGGCGGCTCCATGGGCGGCATGCAGGTGCTGCAATGGGCGTCGAGCTATCCGGAGCGCGTCTTCGCGGCGCTGCCGATCGCCTGCGCGACGCGGCACTCGGCGCAGAACATCGCGTTCCATGAGGTCGGCCGGCAGGCGATCATGGCCGATCCCGACTGGCGCGGCGGCCGCTATCTGCTCGAAGGCACCAATCCGCGCCGCGGCCTCGCGGTGGCGCGCATGGGCGCGCACATCACTTATCTCTCGGACGCGGCGCTGCACCGCAAGTTCGGCCGCAAATATCAGGACCGCGCCACGCCGACCTTCTCGTTCGACGCGGATTTCCAGGTGGAAAGCTATCTGCGTCATCAGGGGTCGAGCTTCGTCGAGCGGTTCGACGCCAACTCGTATCTCTATCTGACGCGGGCGATGGACTATTTCGATCTCGCCGCCGATTGCGGCGGCGTGCTGGCCAATGCGTTCAAGGATACGCCGACGCGGTTCTGCGTGATCTCGTTCACCAGCGACTGGCTGTTCCCGACGCCGGATTCCCGCGCCACCGTGCATGCGCTCAATGCCGGCGGCGCGCGGGTGTCGTTCGCGGAAATTGTCACCGACAAGGGCCATGACGCCTTCCTGCTCGAGGAGCCGGAACTGTTCGCGATCGTGCGCGGCTTCCTCGACGGGGCGGGGAATGCGCGCGGTCTGGCGCGGGGCGCGACCGTGGTGCCAGCGGGGGAGCGGCGGTGATGTTGTCTCGTCTCAAGCGCGACCTGACCATGGCCGATGTGGTGCGGGAGCCCGGCGGTTCCCGTATCGACCTTGTGGTGGTGTCCACCATGGTCGAGCCCGGCTCGCGGGTGCTCGACGTCGGCTGCGGCGACGGCGAGCTGCTGCGCCTCCTCACCGACACCCGCGAGGTGGACGGTCGCGGTATCGAGCTGTCGCGCGAGGGCGTCAACGAATGCGTCGCCAAGGGGCTGGCGGTGATCCAGGGCGACGCCGACACCGACCTTGCCGACTACCCGGACGACGCCTTCGACTATGTGATCCTGTCGCAGACGCTGCAGGCGACCCGCAATCCGCGCGCAGTGCTGGAGCACATGCTGAGGATCGGCCGTCACGCCATCGTCTCGTTCCCGAATTTCGGCCACTGGAAGATAAGGCTGAAGCTGCTGTTCGAGGGGCAGATGCCGCAGACCGACAACCTGCCTTATGCGTGGTGGGAGTCGCCGAACATCCACTTCTGCACCATCAAGGACTTCCAGTCGCTCTGCCTGGTCACCGGCGCGAAGATCCGCCGTGCGGTGGCGCTCGACCCGTGGGGCCGGCCGCTGCAGCTCAATGCCCCGTGGTGGGTGTGGAACCTGTTCGGTGAGCAGGCCGTGTTTCTGCTCAGCCGCAAGGACTGATCCGTCGGGCTTAGACACCCCAGTTCCCCTTTGCCGCAATGTTGCACTGCACCTCATCTACGGGGAGCGGCTGTGAAAACTTGCGCCTTAAGTCATTCCTTCGCCGAAAACAGTATATGTCAGTTTATAAGTTGTAATTAAAAGTATTCGTATAGTTTATTCCGTTTTGACATAAATATTAACAGGTCATAGCTGGGTTGAGGTTAATGCAACTCGGCACTTTCATCATGAAGTCGCCACGATTACTGGGCGTCTACCCACCGGGAATACGGGCCGCCATGGGCGGCCCGCTTTGCTAGACAGCACGAAGGGGACTTTCTTCTGATGATCTCGACAACGAAGACGGCGCTTACCGTCGGAACGCTGGCGCTGTGCGCCGCCACGGCTCTCACCACGGCAGCGGAAGCGCGGCCGAAGCATCGCCATCACCGCCATCATGCGATCCATCACGCACCGGCGCATCACGCCGCGGCCGTGCAGCAAGGCGTGACGTTCACCAATGACGGACGCACGGTCTATATGGGTCCGGCACAGGGCTATGCGGCCTCGACGGCCGCGGCCGGCACCAATGCCGCCTATCCGCAGCCGACGCGGACCTTGCGCCGCGGCCGCCGGGCCGCCGCAGCGGATGCCGCGACGACGGGCACGGCAGGGTCCGGGATGGCCGGCGCCAGCTTTGGCTCATCCGGTCTGGTCAGCACCGCGCGCGCTTATCTCGGCACCAACCCGACCGGCCGGCGCAGCCTCTGGTGCGGCGCTTTCATGGACATGGTGTTGCGCAAGACCGGCCATGCCGGTGGCGGCAATCTCGCCAAGGGCTATGCCCGCTATGGCCAGCGCGTCTCCGGCCCGCAGGTCGGCGCGATCGCGGTGATGAACCGCAAGGGCGGCGGCCATGTCGGCGTCGTTTCCGGCATCGACGCCAACGGCAACCCGATCATCATCTCCGGCAACCACAACCGCACGGTCGCAGAATCGGTTTATCCGCGTCAGCGCATCACCGCTTACGTGGTGCCGAACTGATCGCCTGATCGCATCGTCGATCGCGAGAACGCCCGGCTCACCGCCGGGCGTTTTTGCTATCCGGCGCGCGAGCCATCGCCGGCGCGGCGCGTAACCATTTCATCCTTAATCCAGGTCGCTCCCGTCGCCGGTTCCGGTGCGTGCTACCGAAATCCCTGTGCGTGCACATGCGACGTGCGGCACGGAGAATTCGGGGGAGCGCATCATGTCCAGGGAGACTCGCATCGCGATGGCGGTCGGTTGCGTCGTGCTTACCGCGTTGAGCATCCCGGTGCTGAGCCGTCCGACGCCTGATGCGATCGAGCCGGAAGCGCTTGCCGTGATTCCGCAACTTCGTCCGCAGCAGACCGCGGGGCTGCCGACCGCCACGCCGGTGGATACGCCTGCACCTGCCGTTCCGGCCGTTCCCGTTGTCGCATCGCCTGCACCGCGCGCCGCGCCGTCGCCGGTGTCACGCCCTGCGGCGCCGCCCGCTGCCGCGCTGGCGGATGTGCCGCTGC
>JAEWJH010000114.1 GCA_023386635.1 Pseudomonadota bacterium | reverse complement strand
GCGTCCGGCTGCGTCAGCGTCAACAGGTCGTTGTTGCCGCGCACGTCGCGCTCCCAGTCCTTGAAGCGCGTGTTGCGGAACGCGGCTTCGTCGAACTTGCGCTGCTGCAGCATGGTGCCCATGCCGCCGTCGAGCAGCAGGATGCGCGCGGCCGCGAGCCCCCGCAGAATTGTTTCCGTCTTGGAAGTTTTGAAACTCACGCCGCCTCCTTCTCTGCCGGGCGCAGGCCCAGCAGATGACAAATCGCGTAGACGAGGTCCGCGCGGTTCATGGTGTAGAAATGGAAATCGCTGACGCCGCGCGCGACCAGATCGAGCACCTGCTCGGCTGCGACCGCGGCCGCGATCAGCTTGCGCGTCGCCGGATCGTCATCGAGACCGTCGAAGCGCTGCGCCAGCCAGCCCGGCACTGAAGCGCCGGCGCGGGTCGCGAATGTCGTTGCCGCCTTGAAATTCTGCACCGGCAGGATGCCCGGCACGATCGGGATATCGATGCCGCGCGCGCGGACGCGATCGAGATAACGGAAGTAGAGATCGTTCTCGAAAAAGAATTGCGTGATGGCGCGGGTCGCTCCGGCATCGACCTTGGCCTTGAGCATGTCGATATCGGCCTCGACCGACGCGCTCTCCGGGTGCTTCTCCGGATAGGCCGACACCGACACTTCGAAATCGGCGATGCGTTTGATGCCGGCGACCAGATCGGCGCCATTGCGATAGCCGCCCGGATGCGGCGTGAACGCCGCGCCGAGTCCGCCCGCCGGATCGCCGCGCAGCGCCACGATGTGACGCACGCCGGCGGCGTGATAGTCGCGCACCACCTGCTCGACGTCGCCGCGCAAGGCATCGACACAGGTGAGATGCGCGGCCGGCTTCAGCGCTGTTTCATTGATGATCCGCTTGACGGTCGCGTGAGTGCGCTCGCGCGTCGACCCGCCCGCCCCATAGGTGACTGAGACGAAAAGCGGCGCGAGCGGCGCGAGACGACCGATCGCCTCCCACAGGCTCCGCTCCATCTCATCGGTTTTCGGCGGGAAGAACTCGAAGGATACGCGCACGTTGGCAACACCTGGCTCAGTGGGCTGAAAGTTGGGCTAACGCCCAATACAAAATGGCTTCTCTAAAAAGTGGGATACGCGATAACAGGCCGACGCGCAAATCACACGCTGTAGCGATTATAAAGCGTTGATATCGCGATGGATTCTATGGAGGAGCCGGACCACGGTGGGACGGTGTGGCACCGCACCGCCGCACGGCTATCCATCCCGGATTCGATTCCTGCGCCTCGGCAGCCGCGACGCTCGTTCTTTGGTCTACGCCGCCGGCGCGGTTAGGCTTAATCGTTATCTACCCGTTTAGATTGCATTTCAAATTAATGACAACCTTATTCATTCTCCCGCGTGCCGGGCACACCGCCCGGTTCAACACGGAGAATGACCATGAAAACCACTCTCGCGATCGCGACCGTCGTTGCCGCACTCGCCGTCACGCCGGCTCTGGCCGGCGGCAGCAAGAACGGCCTCGGCGTCGGGCTCGGCCTCGGTGTCAGCACCGGCAAAGGCGGCCTGGTCGGCACGCTTCTCGGCGGCAAGGGCCACGGCAGCCAGGGTCTGGCCGTCGGCGCCGGTCTGAACGTGAAGACCGGCAAGTCCGGCGTGCTCGGCCTGCTCACCGGCAGCCCGTCGCGCGGCGGCTACGGCCACGGTCACGGCGGCTGGTAACGGCTGACGACCAAACGCGCGGGCATCGAGCCCATCACCGGGCTCTTTCACTTCGGGCATGGACGGCGTCAGCCGTCCTTTTTATTGAGATGGACGGCGTTCAGCCGTCCTTTTATGTGAGCGACACCACACATCAAACGAGGGCTGACATGGCTGGCGGACAGGCGACGGGCAAAGTGGCGATCATCACCGCCGGCGGCAGCGGCATGGGCGCGGCGGCAACGCGCGCGCTCGCCGCGGACGGCTTTCACGTCGCGGTGCTGTCGTCCTCCGGGAAAGGCGAGGCGCTGGCGAAGGAGCTAGGCGGCTTCGGCGTCACCGGCACGAACCAGTCGAACGACGATCTCAAGCGGCTGGTCGATCAGACGTTGTCGCGCTGGGGCCGGATCGACGCGCTGGTGAATAGCGCGGGACACGGTCCGCGCGGCGATTTGCTGGCGATGAGCGACGAAGACTGGCTGCGCGGCATGGAAGTGTACTTCCTCAATGTCGTGCGCGCGACGCGGCTGGTCGCACCGGCGATGGCGCAGCAGAAGTCCGGCGCGATCGTCAACATCTCGACCTTCGCTACTTTCGAGCCCGATCCCGCCTTCCCCGCGTCCGCGGTCGCGCGCGCGGGTCTCGCGTCCTACACCAAGCTGTTCGCGGACCGTTACGCGGCGGACAATGTGCGCATGAACAATGTGCTGCCGGGCTTCATCGACAGCTTTCCCGAGAAAGCGGAGATCACCGCGCGCATTCCCATGCACCGCTACGGCAAGGTGCAGGACGTCGCCGAACTGATCCTGTTCCTCGCCACTGAACGCTCCGCTTACATCACCGGGCAGAACATCCGCATTGACGGCGGCCTGACCCGGTCGGTGTGATCGTTCAATAGATCGCGGACACGGACGACGCGTCGCGTGGAGGCGGCGCGGCAGGCGCGGATGCGGAGGAAGGCGCGGGCGCCTTCTTCTCCTTTTCACCCCACGCGAAACGGCGGGAGAGCGACAGCGTCGCCAAGATGCTGTCGACCCGTTCGCCGTTGAGCGCCGCCGCATGGATCCGCAGCAGATCAGCACCGACGGACCAGTCGCGATTGACCTGATAGCTGCCGGTCAGACCGTAAGATAAAATCGCCGAACTGAACGGCGAGTCGAGATAAGCTGTCCGCAGCCACCGCGCCGTGGCGCCGACGCGCCAGCGATCCGGCTCGCCGTAACTGAGCGTGCCGGAATAGAGTTCCGAGATCGTCAGCGGCGAGATCGGGAAGGTCGTGTCGGCGGCGCTGCGCCGGCCCGTCGCGTCGAATTGCCAATGCTTGTCGGGGTTGCGCAACGTCAGGCCGAGGTCGAACAGCAGCGCCCGTACCGGGGAGAAGTCGGGGTCGTGCCAGGTGCCGGCGAGCCGCGACACCGCGATCGACACATCGGCCAGCGCGCTTTCGGCGCGATAGAACAGGAACGGCTCGATCCGCTCGTTGCGCCGCCGATAACCGAACAGATCCGGATCGGTCTCATAGCGTGTCGCGGACAGATTCACCGACGCGCCGATCTCGCCGTTGCCGAACGCCGCTTTCACACCGGGGATCGCCGTCGCGCGGATAAAGCGCTGATCCTCCGGCAGGAAATCGGTGAGGATCGCATTGGTTTCGTTGAGACGGCTGTAGCGCAACTCGCCGACCACGAACGGTCGCACGCCATCGCCGTCCGCCGACAGGCGAAGGCTCTGCACCGCGTCGAACGATCGGGTCGTCGCACTGGTGACGGATTCCGCCGACGACTGCGACTTCAGCGTCCAGCCGGCGAAGGGTTCGCCAAACGGATCGATTTGTGCATCGAATGTCACCTTCGCGCGCTGCGCCGACGCGAGACCGCGCGTGGCGTAGTCGGCGCGCTGGAATTCGCCGCTGAGCGCGCTGTCCACGCCGCCGTCGCTGCGGCCCATCGCGAATGCGGCATCGACGCCCGCAAAGGCGCCGCCGCGGCCGCCCGGCAAAAGCTGCGGGTTCGCATCGTATCCGCCCCGCAAGCGAACCGAACCCAGCGCCACATCGTCTGCCCGACTGTCTTCCGGCGCGAGCGCCAGAAGACATACAATGACTGCCAGAGCGGGTGATGGAAATCCCCCGGTCTGCATCAATTGTTGATGCCGTGTTAGGCTTAAGAAAGCGCCTCAAACGTCATCAAATCCATTTATATGCGGGGCAACGGTTCGACATGACCTCACAACCAAAAAATCAAAACGCCTTCGGTGTCTGGGACGGAGAAGTCACCGTCGACCTTCCCGAAAAATTCGATGCATCGGTCTATTTCATCGGCCGCATCCGCACGCCATGGCGCGAGCGCAAGCAGTGCCCGAAGAATGCGCGCGAGTCGGACGAGATCTGCACCGTCGAAGTCGATCCGCTGTGGGCGCCGGGCCTCAAGAATGTCGAGACCTGTACGCACGTCATTCTGCTGTACTGGATGGATCGCGCGCCGCGAAACATCGTGCTGCAGGTGCCGGGACACTATGGCGTGCAGCGCGGCACCTTCGCCCTGCGCTCGCCCGCGCGGCCGAATCCGATCGCGCTCAGCGTCGCGAAACTGATCAAGATTGAAGGAAATCGTCTGTTCGTGTGCGGTTGCGACTGCCTCGACGGCACGCCGCTGATCGACATCAAGCCGTACTTCGCCTCGGTGGACAGCGTTCCCAATGCCGCGGTCGGCTGGCGGCAGGAGCCCAAAGGCGAGAAAAAGGCACCGAGCAACGCACCCTAAAACGTTCTACAGAGGCTTTTAGTTCCCTGTTTTCGCGTATTTTCGCTGCCGGAGGCACCGGGGGTTGCTCGCGTATTTGTGAGGGGAACCGTGAACCTTCGCGGCGCTTGTCTCGACAGACAGTCGTGACATTGCACCGTGAGGGGATCATGCGTAACCGGATTTTGACCTTGGCCAGCCCGCTGCTCGCCGCCGCCGCGCTGATGGCCTCGACGCAGCTTTCGAGCGCCCAGTCGCTGTTCGCCGCTTTCGACGCGCCGCGCGCCACCACTCAGATGGTTGTGCAGCCAACCTATGACGAAGCCGAAGCGGTCGAAGGCGAGGACGCGCAGCTTCCCGCCAATCTGCAGCGCCAGATCGTCAACTACGACACGCGCGAAGCGCCCGGCACCATCGTCATCGATACGCCGAACACCTATCTCTATCTCGTGCTCGGCAACGGCAAAGCGATGCGCTACGGCATCGGCGTCGGGCGCGAGGGCTTCACCTGGTCGGGCGTGCAGCATATCGCGCGCAAGGCGGAGTGGCCGGACTGGCATCCGCCGGCCGAGATGATCGCGCGTCAGCCCTATCTGCCGCGCTTCACCGCCGGCGGCCCCGGCAATCCGCTCGGCGCGCGCGCCATGTATCTCGGCAATACCGTGTATCGCATTCACGGCACCAACGATCCGACGACGATCGGCAAGCAGGTGTCGAGCGGCTGCATCCGCCTCACCAATGATGACGTGATCGATCTGTTCAACCGCGTGCAGACGGGCGCCAAGGTCGTGGTGCTGCCGCAAACCGTGCAGGCCAAGGCGAACACACGGTCGAACCAGCATCTCGCGGCCGAGCGCACGACGGACGACGTTTCGTCCTACGCACCGCAGCCTGCGCCGAGCCGTGCCGCTCGCACTTGGGCCACCATCAGCTCCGGCATCTACTGACCTTGTCTCGTCTCGATCCTCCAACTCTTTCGCCCGGTTCACGCCGGGCGATTTTTTTGCCGTCACGCCACGTTGATCCCGGAATTCATCAACAAAAACCGGGGGCTGCCAGATTACCGATATTTAACAAGGGACAATTTGCCGCATGCGGTAATCAGGAGGGATAACAACAAGCGCGCGTTCGCGCGCTCCCTGGAGGCAGCGTCCGTGTTCCCGTCGCTTCTGCAGAAGAAAGATTTCTATTCCGGCATGCTGATGATCCTGCTCGGCGCAGGCGTCACACTCAACTCCACCACTTATTCGCTCGGCACCTTGACCCACATGGGCCCGGGCATGTTTCCGTTCATGCTGGGCATCGTGCTCACCTTTGTCGGTCTGCTCATTTTCGCAACCGCAGTGCTCACGCCGCTCGGTCCCGACGAGCATATCCTCCCCAAAAGCCGCGAATGGCGGGGCTGGGGCTGCATCCTTGCCGGCCCGCTGATGTTCATCCTGTTCGGCGAATGGTTCGGCCTGGTTCCGGCGGTCTTCACCTGCGTTTTTGTCTCCGCGCTGGGTGATCGCACCGCGACATTGAAAAGCTCGTTCCTGCTCGCGGCCGGCATGGCGATCAGCGGCACCATTCTCTTCTCCTACATTCTCAAAATCCCCTTCTCGATTTTCCGGGTGAATTTCTGATGATCACCACGGCTCTCACCGATCTCTGGTACGGCTTCGGCGTGGCGCTCGAGCCACATAACCTGATGTGGTGTTTCATCGGCGTGTTCGTCGGCAACATGGTCGGCGTGCTGCCGGGCATGGGCGCGCTCGCGACCATCTCCATCCTGCTGCCGCTCACCTTTGGCCTGCAGCCGGTCGGCGCGATCCTGATGCTCGCCGGCATTTTCTATGGCTCCCAATATGGCGGTGCGATCTGCTCGATCCTGCTGAATCTGCCGTGCCACCCGCCGCATGCCGTCACATGTCTCGACGGATTCCCGCTGACCCAGCAGGGCCGCGGCGGCGCCGCGCTTGGCATCACCGTACTGTCGTCATTCGTCGGCGCGTCCTGGGGCATCACCGAAATGATCTTCCTGTCGCCGATCCTGGTGGCGGCGGCGCTGGAATTCGGACCCGCGGAAATCTGTTCGCTGATGCTGCTCGGCCTGCTCGCCGGCTCAACGCTGGCGCGTGGCTCGCCGCTCAAGGGCGTGGCGATGACGATCGTCGGCCTGCTGATCGGCATCATCGGCAGCGATATCGAAACCGGTACGCCGCGCTTCACTTTTGGTATTCCAAGTCTGTTCGACGGCGTCGAGATCGTCGCACTGGCGCTCGGCCTGTTCGGCATCGCCGAGTTCATGAAGAGCGTCAATCAGCTCTCCGATGTGAACACCACCTATTCCAACGTGACGCTGCGCGATCTGCGTCCCTCGCGCGACGAACTGCGCCGCGCCATCCCGGCGATGTTCCGCGGCACACTGATCGGCAGCCTGTGTTCGCTCATTCCCGGCACCGGCCCGACCATCGCCTCGTTCATTTCCTATGCCGCCGAGAAGAAGATTTCGAAGACGCCGGAGAAGTTTGGCACCGGCATGATCGAAGGCGTCGCCTGCCCCGAAGCCTCGACGCACTCCTCCGCGCAAGGCGACTTCATTCCAACCATGAGCCTCGGCATTCCCGGCGACGCGGTGATGGCGCTGATGCTCGGCGCGCTGATGATCCAGGGGATCGTGCCCGGCCCGCAGCTCATCAAGGAACATGCCGACATCTTCTGGGGGCTGGTCGCCAGTTTCTGGATCGGCAACATCATTCTCGTCTTGCTCAACGTGCCGATGATCGGCCTGTGGGTGAAGCTGCTGACGATCCCGTACAAATATCTCTATCCGAGCGCGCTGTTCTTCGTCTGCATCGGCGTCTACAGCGCCAACAACGACATGTTCCAGGTCGGCGAAGTGATCGTCATCGGCGTGATCGGCTACGTCCTGCTGCTGCTCGACTTCCACCCCGCACCGATCCTGCTCGGCTTCGTGCTCGGCCCACGCTTCGAGGAAAATTTCAGGCGCGCGATGCTCATCTCCCGCGGTGACATACTGGTGTTCGTCAAACATCCGATCAGCGCCGTGTTCGTCGGGATGTCGGCCCTCCTGATCCTCGGCCAGCTCTATGTCCGGCTGCGCAGACCGAAAGTGCTCAGCGACGTCGCCATCGAACTGAAAACGACCTGAACAGCGGCATTCCTGGGCCGAGCCGGGGCAAATCGTCACCAAACCGCGGCTCCTGGTTGGTGGCGACGCCCGGCCAACGCCGTTAGCATAGCTCCCCATGTCGAATCGAATGGTGACCACGCTCGTCGAAGGGCTGCGGACCGTTGCCCGCACCCTGTATATCTGGACCGTGCTACCGCTGCGCCGTTCGCATCGGCTGCGCTACATCCTCGGCGGCGTCCTGCTGTTGCTCGTATCGTTCGCCGCCGCGTCGTGGGTCATCGACACGTTCTGGCCGAATGAAGCCGCGCTCAAGCCGAAGCTCGCCGAACTACCGCCGCTGCAGCCGATCACCCGCACTTCGTTCGTCGCAGCGCCGATCGTCGTCGCCAACAGCGCGATCCGGTCCACGCTCGATAACGCCGCGCCGCGCGACTTCAACGGCACCAACGACAACCCTGTGTCGGGTCTGCTCTCGAAAGCCGACATCGGCCTGACCGTCGGCCGTGGGCCGATGACCGTGACCGGCCGGACCGACGGGCTGATCATCACCACGCCATTCGCCGGCAGCGCCAAAGTCACCGGCCAGCTCGCGGCCCAGGCCGGCAATCTGACCGGGCAACTCGGCGGCCTGCTGAATCAGGCGCTCGGCCAGCAGATCGGTAATCTCGCCGGTCGCGTGCTCGACCAGAAAGCGGAAGTCCGCGGCCAGGTCTCCGTCACGACGCGGCCGACCTTCACGCCGGATTGGCGCATCAATCCGAACATGACCGCCAACGTCTCTGTGGCCGATGGCGGTTTGCAGGTCGCCGGTCTGAAACTCAACCTCGCCGGCGAGGTGAAGCCGCTGATCGACAATGCGGTCAACGACCAGATGGCCAAGCTGCAGGAGCGGCTGCGCAACGATCCGACCATCGAGCAGACGGCGCGGCGTGAATGGGCGAAAGCGTGCCGTTCGATCCCGCTCGGCGGCGGACAGACCGGCCTGCCGAACCTCTATCTGGAAATGAAGCCGGTGCGGGCCGCGGCGGCGCAGCCGAAGATCGATCCGGCAGCGGTGACGCTCACCATCGGCATCCAGGCGGAAACGCGGATCGTACCGACCGCCACGAAGCCCACCTGCCCGTTTCCGGCGAAACTGGAAGTCGTGCCGCAGCTCGACGGTGGCCGCGTCGGCATCGGCGTACCGATCGATATCCCGTTCACCGAACTCAACCGGATCCTTGAGCCGCAATTCAAGGGCCGCAAATTCCCCGAGGACAAGGACACGCCGTATCAAGTCGAGATCAAGAAGGCGAGCATCAACGCCACCGGCGACCGACTGCTGATCGCCATGCTGGTGAAGGCGACCGAGCGCAAAAGCTGGTTCGGCATCGGCGCCGACGCCACCGTTTACGTGCTCGGCAAGCCGGTGCTCGACACCGCGCAGCAGACGCTGCGGCTGACCGACATCAACCTCGCGGTGGAATCCGAAGCAGCGTTCGGCCTGCTCGGCGCGGCCGCGCGCGCCGCCATCCCCTATGTGCAGGACGCGCTGGCCGAACACGCGGTGATCGATCTCAAGCCGTTCGCCGCCGACGCCCGCGCCAAGATCGGCTCGGCGCTGGCCGAGTTTCGCAAGAGCGACGACAGCGTCCGGGTCGATGCCGCGGTCACCGATCTGCGCATGGCCGGGATCGCCTTCGACTCCAAGACGCTGCGCATCATCGCGGAAGCGACCGGGACGGTGCGCGTCGCCGTCAACAAGCTGCCGGCGCTGTAGAATTTCAGCCCGAGCGTCGAAGGCGGCTTTTTCGCGCGTGGACCGCGCCGAAGGGCGCGTTGACACACGGCAAGATCGGCCTACATTCCCCCCATATTCCGAGGGGTGTCCGTTGGCATTCGCGCCACCGGGCTGAGAGATCACCCTTAGAACCTGATCCGGGTCATGCCGGCGAAGGGACAGGACGATGCGCACATCGCTGACGATTGCAAGATTGATCGGTCCGGTTCTGACCGTGATCGGCTTGGGCCTGTTGATCAACAACGCGGCCTATCGCGAGATCGTGCGCCAGTTCACCGGCAGCTATCTGTATATGTACATCAGCGGCGTGCTGGTGCTGCTCGCCGGCCTCGCGATCCTGAACGCGCACAACGTCTGGAGCCGCGACTGGCGCGTCATCATCAGCGTGCTCGGCCTGTGCTTCACGGTGATCGGCGTGTTCCGCGTCCTCGCCCCGCCGTTCGTGAACTATGTCGGCGGCGCGCTGGTCCAGCAGCCCGGTGTGCTGGTCGTGATCGGCGTTCTGTTTCTCGGAATCGGCAGCTTTCTGACTTTCAAAGGTTACGTGGCCTGACTGGCCGCGCCCGCGCGCAACTGGAGTGTGTCCCATGAACAAGCCCGTGCAACCCGCCGATCTGGTCACCCCGTCGGTCACGACCGGACCGATCCAGGGCTCGCGCAAAATCTATGTCTCGCCGGAGAGCGCGCCCGACCTGCGCATTCCGCTGCGCGAGATCGCGCTGGCGCCGTCCGCCAACGAGGAGCCGGTGCGCGTCTACGACACCTCCGGCGTCTATACCGACAACGATGTCGCGATCGACGTCGAGAAGGGCCTCAAGCGCATCCGCGCCGACTGGGTGACGGAGCGCGGCGGCGTCGAGACGTATCAAGGCCGCATCATCAAATCCGAAGACAACGGCAATGTCTCGGGCAAGCATCTCGCCCGCGCGTTCCCGAACACGCCGCAGCCGATGCGCGCGCTCGACGGCAAGCCGGTGACGCAGCTCGAATGGGCGCGCGCCGGCGTCGTCACCAAGGAGATGATCTACGTCGCCGCGCGCGAAAATCTCGGCCGGCAGAAGATGCTCGACCGCGCCGAGGCAGCGCTGGCCGACGGCGAAAGCTTCGGCGCCTCGTTGCCCGCTTTCATCACCCCCGAATTCGTGCGCGACGAGGTGGCGCGCGGCCGCGCCATCATCCCGGCGAACATCAACCACGCCGAACTCGAACCGATGGCGATCGGCCGCAACTTCCTGGTGAAGATCAACGCCAATATCGGCAACTCGGCCGTCACCTCCTCGGTCGAGGAAGAGGTCGAGAAGATGGTGTGGGCAATCCGCTGGGGCGCCGACACGGTGATGGACCTCTCCACCGGCCGTAACATCCACAACACGCGCGAATGGATCCTGCGCAATTCGCCGGTGCCGATCGGCACCGTGCCGATCTATCAGGCGCTGGAGAAGGTCAACGGCGATCCCGTCAAGCTCGACTGGGAATGCTACAAGGACACACTGATCGAGCAGTGCGAACAGGGCGTCGATTATTTCACCATCCACGCCGGCGTGCGCCTTGCCTATGTGCCGCTGACCGCCAACCGCGTCACCGGAATTGTTTCGCGTGGTGGCAGCATCATGGCGAAGTGGTGCCTGTCGCGGCACAAGGAATCGTTCCTCTATGAGCGGTTCGACGAGATTTGCGACATCATGCGCAAATACGACGTGTCGTTCTCGCTCGGCGACGGTCTGCGTCCCGGCTCGATCGCCGACGCCAACGACCGCGCGCAATTCGCCGAACTGGAGACGCTCGGCGAACTGACGCAGATCGCGTGGAAGAAGGGCTGCCAGGTGATGATCGAAGGCCCCGGCCATGTACCGATGCACAAGATCAAGATCAACATGGACAAGCAGCTCAAGGAGTGCGGCGAAGCGCCGTTCTACACCCTCGGGCCGCTCACCACCGACATCGCGCCGGGCTACGACCACATCACGTCGGGCATCGGCGCGGCGATGATCGGCTGGTTCGGTTGCGCCATGCTCTGCTACGTCACGCCGAAGGAGCATCTCGGCCTGCCGAACCGCGACGACGTCAAGGAAGGCGTCATCACCTACAAGATCGCGGCGCATGCCGCCGATCTCGCCAAGGGTCATCCGGCGGCACAACTGCGCGACGATGCACTGTCACGCGCGCGCTTCGACTTCCGCTGGGAGGACCAGTTCAACCTCGGTCTCGATCCCGACACCGCGCGCGCCTATCACGACGAGACGCTGCCGAAGGAAGCGCACAAGGTCGCGCATTTCTGCTCCATGTGCGGCCCGAAATTCTGCTCGATGAAGATCACGCAGGACGTGCGCGACTACGCGGCGAGCCTCGGCGACAACGAGAAGACGGCGCTTGGACTCTCCCCTCATCCTGAGGAGGGCCGCAGGCCCGTCTCGAAGGACGAGGCCGAACGCGGCATGGCGGAGATGTCGGACAAGTTCAACGCCATGGGTCAGCAGGTCTATGTGGATGCGGACAAGGTCAAAGCGCCCCATACGACTGCGTTGCAGTCGGAAGCCGAGCACCACGCGAAGAATGCGGGGCTCGTCAAAGAAAGCAACAAGGCCCTGTAAATGGCGTGTCCGCCGAAGCGCGTCCCGTCCGCCGTAGCTCGCTTGCGAGCGGGAGCGCGAAGGCGGATGAAGAAGAGCAATAGGGCGTAGCACCTATCTCCGTTCGTCGGCGCGGGATCGCCGCGCTCAAGAACGAATTCGGGTCTCACGTTTCCCGATTGTAGGGATTGGTGTCGGGCAAGGAAGCCCAACGGATCGCCTCATATCTGAAGCAAATGGCGGGCTCGTGCTAGGCAGGCGGATTTCAAAGTTGTAGCCTTGAACAGGGCGGCGGGTGGCCTTACCTTCTTCGTCATGAACCTCATCCGCCGCAACATCGCCCTCGACCCCGCGACCGACGCAAAGCTGCGCGCGTTGGCGGCCGAGCGCGGACAGGATGAAGCTGCGGTGTTGGCGGAAGCGCTGGCGCTGCTTGATTCCGTCGTCGACATCGGCAATCCCGATATCGCAGAAGACCGTCGCCGCCTCGACGCATTCCACCGCACGCGCGAGGCCGTGCCGCTGGACAGCGTCAAAGCCTGGGTCGAAAGCTGGGGCACCGACAATGAACTGCCGCGACCGACGCCGGAACGGCTTGGATGATCCGCTTCTCGCATGAAGCGCTGCTCGACATCGAGCGCGTCCGCGAGTTTCTCCTCATCAACAATCCTGCGGCCGCGAAGCGGGCCATGCGCCTGATCTTCGCCGCGCTCGAACGAGCCGAACAATTTCCCGAACTCGGCCGTCCGACAACGGACGCCGACATTCGTCAACTGGTGATTCCCTTAGGGACCGCCGGCTACATCGTTCGCTACACGCAAACGCCCGTCGGCGACGTTCTGGTGCTCCGGATTTGGCACGGCCGCGAGGTGCGGACGTGAGCCACCCTACTTCCCCGCCACCGTCCGCAGCGCCGCATTGATCCGCTCCTGCCAGCCCGGGCCATCGGCCTGAAAGAAATCCAGCACGTCGCGGTCGAGGCGCAGCGTCACCTGCTCCTTCGCGCCGGGGATGGAGGGCTTCTCCGGCGGCAGGTCCGCCGGTTTGGTGGTGGCCGCCTTGAAAGCCTTCTCGGCTTCGCTGCGGGGATCGCGGAAAGGTGTGCGTGCCATGCGCGAATAATAGCATGATGCGGCCGGCAGCGTAGCGCAATCCGGGCGCCCCATGGTGCGAGACGCTCGCCGCTGGCGTGCTCCCCACCCTGAGGCGGACACAAGCCCGGGGATCAAAACACCAGTCTCCGGCGTAGTCTCCCCATGGCCCCACCGCCCGCACAATCCCGCCCCACGCTGCGCTT
This sequence comes from Pseudomonadota bacterium, assembly GCA_023386635.1. GTDB lineage: Bacteria > Pseudomonadota > Alphaproteobacteria > Rhizobiales > Xanthobacteraceae > Pseudolabrys. The sequence goes on along the minus strand of JAEWJH010000114.1, from coordinate 11,593 downwards.
CGTCATGCGCCTCGTCATGGCCGCGTTCTTTGTCGCCGGCTTCGTGCTGCACACGCGCGCGCCGGACGCGCTGGTGAAGATCACGCCGCCGATCGTGCCGTTTCCCCATGCGGTCGCGCTGATCACCGGCTGGCTCGAACTCGCCGGCGCCGTCGGCCTTCTTTGGCCGCGCACGCGCCGCCTCGCCGGCATTCTTCTCGCGCTCTACATTCTCGCGGTGTGGCCGGCGAACATCTACCAGGCGCTGGCGCATATCGTCGTGCCGCCGATCCCCGACACGTGGTGGTATCACGGGCCGCGCCTTGCGCTGCAACCCGTCCTGATCTGGTGGGCCTTGTTCTGCAGCGGCGCGATCGATTGGCCGCGGCGCGCCACGCGCTGATAGAATACACGGGACAGCACCGGCAAAAGCCCCATGAAGAAACCGCGCATCTATTCCATGAGCTTCGCGAGCGTCTATCCGCTCTACGTCGCCAAGGCGGAGAAGAAGGGGCGCACGAAGCAGGAGGTCGACGAGATCATCCGCTGGCTCACCGGCTACAGCCAGAAGGGGCTGGACGCGCAGTTGAAGGCGCAGGCGGATGTCGAGACGTTCTTCGCCAAGGCGCCGCGGCTGAATGCCGCGCGCAATCTCATCACGGGCGTGGTCTGCGGCGTCCGGGTCGAGACCATCGCCGAGCCGCTGATGCAGACCATCCGCTATCTCGACAAGCTGATCGACGAATTGGCGAAGGGAAAGGCGATGGAGAAAATCCTGCGGCAGTGACAAGGCTTTGCCGCTTCGGCAACCTGCCGCGCGGGACGGCGACGAAACCAGTTGATCGAAGCCCTCAACCGCGGCCCGGCATCCGGCGCATCCGAGCCTTGCGCCCGATCAAGTCCCGATCATGACGGCTCGTGTTAAGGTGCTTTATGACCGATACGCCCGACTATGAACGCTGGCAGACGCGCTATCTTTCGCCGGACTACATTTTCGGCAAGGCGCCGAACGAATTTCTGGTGTCCTGCCGGCCGCTCCTGCCGCGCAGCGGCAAGACCTTGGCCGTCGCCGACGGCGAGGGACGCAATGGCGTCTGGCTGGCCAAGCAAGGCCTCGACGTGTTGTCGATCGATTTCTCCCCTGCGGCGCAGGCGAAGGCGCGCGCGCTGGCGGCCAAGAACGGGGTCAACGTCGCCTTCGAACAGGCGGACGCGCATGACTGGTCCTATCCCGAGAGTGCATTCGATGTCGTCGCCGATATCTTCACGCAATTCAGCCCGCCGGCCGACCGGCCGCGCAAATGGGCTGGCATGCGACGGACCCTCAAGCCGGGCGGGCTGCTGATCATCCAGGGCTATACGCCGAAACAGCTCGCCTACGGCACCGGCGGGCCGAAGCAGATCGACCATCTCTATACACGCGAGATGCTGGAACAGGCGTTCGGCGACATGGACGATGTCAGGATCACGGAGGAGGAACGCGTTTTGCACGAAGGCGCGGGTCATTCCGGCATGTCAGCCGTCATCGGCCTCACCGCACGCAAGCCGTGAGGCCGGCATCATTTCGGCTTCGCTTCAAGTCCTCACTGAATGATCGGAAACCCGAAAGGAAGGCAGCCGTGGCAGACGACATGTCGCTCTCGCAGATCGATCAGCGCATCGCGATCCTGCGCGACAATATCCGCCAGTTGATCGAACAGGCGGCGGCCGAGTCCGGCGCAGCCGACGAAGCGCTCAATGCCGATCGTCTCAACGAGCAGCAGGACGAACTCGACCGACTGCTCAAGCGACGCGCGGCGATGACGAAATAGATCGCGGGCGCGGCGCCAGCAGCGTCAGCGAACCGGATCGCTGTCCGGCTCTCCTTTGCGTCGCCAGAAGCGCAAAGTTTCCGCAGCCTTGCCAACGCCGGAGGTTGCGGCGGTGGCGTGCGATTTCGCCGCCGCCATTCCCGTTCGGGCCGCGGCGACGCCGGATGAAACGCCTGCCTGCACGCCAGACCGCGCCGTTTCGACGCCGGATCGAAGACCGGCACGCGCGGCTTCCACGCCGCTGCGCGCCACGCCGACCGTGCCGGCGTTCACCGCCGTGCCGACATTGCGCACGGTCTCGGCCACGGCCGATTTCGCACGCTCCCGGGCGCGATCGTAACGCTCGCTGCGCTCCTGCGCGGCGACCAGACGTTTCGCGGCCGCCTCGACCCGCCGCACCTCGCGCAGCCGATCATGCTGTTTCACCCGCCAGTACTGGACGAGCCACATGGTGATGAGAACCACCGCCAGGCAGCCTGTGAAGCTCGCGGAGATGTAGAGCTGCATGTCCAGCAGCAGCGCGGTGACGAAGCCGAGCAGCAGCATGCCAACAAAGGCCAGCGCGCGCTTTCCGCGGCGCGTCAGCAGATAGGCAAAAACCTGGCGGAAGACCGCGCCCCACATATGCCGAAACCTCCGGACGTCATCCCCGGAGGTAGATAGGGGTCCGATGCCCGACATCAAGGCGTCCCGCGACGCCGCCGGATAACGGAAGGCGGGAGACGTTGCCGCCCCCCGCCCGCCATTCTTGGTCAGATTGCGCGCGTCAGCGCATCGAGATGACGAGCCCGCTCAGGTCGATGTTCGCCATCAGGCCGACCTGACGCCCCTGCAGTCGCAGGATCGCGCCCTTCTCGTTGCGCAACTGGATCACGCGCATGCCCGCGCCGATGGCCGCGCCGGCGCCGGCAGCGCCATAGGTGCCGGCCACATCGGTCGCCCGGCGGATATTGGTGACGGTGCCGTGAAAGCGTGTCTCGGACGCGCCGAACACCAGTCCGCCGCTGATGCCGCCGATCGACACCGGATAGCGGCGCCCGCCGAACGACAGCACGCCCTGCCCGGCCTCGCCGCCAACGAAGAACCCGGCTTTGATGATGGAGAAACTGATCCTGCCGCTCGCCGCATCGGCGGGCGTGCTGAGGCCGACGCTGGTCACGGTGAGCGCCGCGGCGGCAGCCATGGTCATTTTGGACAGAAAGGCGCGTCGGGACGAGGTCTGCATGAATGGCTCCTGCTGGGAATGGTGGGATTGCGCGAAAGGGCCGGTTTCCCGGTAAACGCCCGTCGGGCGACGCCAAGCATCACCCTCATGGCGCGTGCAGCAGGAAACTGGTGCTCCCTCTCAATGCGGCGCGCGCCAACTGGTTCCGGTGGACGGCCGCACCACGAATCGTCCTAATCGCGGGACAAACAGATCGGGAGACAGTCATGCTTGCTCGTCGTGCCGCCGTCGCGGCTCCGTTGGTCGCAGTGCTCACAGCGGTATCCCTGTCCTGCGCTGCCGCGCAGGATGCGACCAGGCCGCTGGCTCCGCCGCAGAACTATCCGGCGCAAAAGCTGCTCTCGACCAGCAAGACGGTGGTGGGCGAAACCATCCGTTATCCCCGCACCGGCCCGGCGCAGGTCACCGCCGCGATCGTCACGTTGCCGCCGGGCGGCACCGCGTTCCTGCACAAGCATGGCGCGCCGCTGTTCGCCTATATCCTGGAAGGCGAACTGACGGTCGACTATGGCGCGCACGGCAAGCGCACCTATCGCAAGGGCGATGCGCTGGTCGAGGCGATGGACGTCGCGCATTCGAGCGTCAACAACGGCAGCGAGACCATGCGACTGATCGGCGTCTATATGGGCGCACAAGGCACCAAGGACGTGATCCCGGTCGCTGTGCCGGCACCCGCTCCGCTCGCCGGCCGCTGGCAGGCCGACAGCATCGGCGGCCGCACCATCGCCAGCGACAAGCCGGTCATACTCGAAATCCGCGACGACGGCATGGTCTCCGCAACGGGCGGCTGCAACCAGATCGGCAGCCGTGTTGCCATCAAGACGAACGCTCTTACATTCACCCGCCCTGTGAGCACAATGATGACTTGCCCGCCCGCCATCATGCAGCAGGAACGCAAATTCCTCGACGTACTGACGAAGACGCGCCGCTGGCGCATCGACGCGGCGGGGAAACTTCTGCTCAGCGGCGCATTCGGAAAATCGTTGGCAATCTTCACCAAAGCCGCCACTCTTTGACGTGCAGCGAGCGACGATGACGGCATCTCCAGACAACATGACAATCCTGTCATGTTGTTCGGGACATTGCGACGCACTGCCCCTCTTATTTCGGAACGATGACGGCGCAGCATCGTTAGCCCATCGTCACGGCGCGACGATCCGTTCTCGTTTTTCGAAGACGTGAATGCGACGGGACACCTCGGGCAACCAACAACGAAATTTGAGAGGATATCTTGATGAAGCGCACACTCATTGCAGCAGCAGCCGCAACACTCATGACCGGCGCGGCTTTCGCGCAGACCGCCGCCCCGCAGACCAACACCGGCGCGATGGACAAGCCGCCGGCGGCGACCACCGATACCAAGCCGGCCGATGCCATGAAGCCCATGGATAATACCGTGAACAAATCCATGGAAAAGCCGGGCACGACCGGCGCGGCGACCACCACGTCGAGCGCCGGCATGGCCTCATCGAGCGGATTCGTGATGGGCAAGACCGCAACCGGATCGGTGCGTTACGCCAACGCCAAGCCGGCTGATCTCATGACCTCCAAGCTGATCGGCGTGAATGTCTACAACAGCAAGGACGAGAAGCTGGGTGACATCAAGGATATCGCCATCAGCAACGGCAATACGGTCGACGGCGTGGTGATCAGCGTCGGCGGATTCCTGGGACTGGGCGAAAGCTATGTGCTGGTTGAACCGGCCGCGATCGCCCTCAATAACGACAACGGCACCTGGAAGGCTTACATCAACGCCGACAAGGACAGCCTGAAGAACGCTCCGAAGTTCACCTATCCGAAGAACGCGTCGTAACGAAGAACGCATTGTAACGTCGTCGCGTCGCGTCGTGACGTCGCCGAAGGGGCCGTTCACCTGAAAGGGTGAGCGGCCCTTTCACATGCGGTCAGCGTTTGTAGAGTCCCATGATCGACGCTTTCGCCAGCGTCTTGAAATGCAGGTTGAAGCCGATCACCGCCGCCGAGGTGTCGGCGGTGACGTCGAGCGTGTCGCCGACCGCATAAACGGTGAACAGATAGCGGTGCGGATGATCGCCTTCCGGCGGACACGGTCCGCCGTAACCCGCTCGGCCGTAGTCGGTGCGGGTGGCCAGTGCACCGGCCGGCAATTGTCCGCCGGCGCTGCCCGCTCCCGCGGCCAGGTCGGTGACGGTCGGCGGGATATTGACCACCAGCCAGTGCCAAAAGCCCGAACCGGTCGGCGCATCGGGATCGTAGCAGGTGATGGCGAAGCTCTTGGTGCCCGCGGGCGCGCCGCGCCAGGCCAGATGCGGCGAGCGATTGCCGCCGGCGCACCCAAATCCGAAATCCTCCGACACGACGTGATCTTTCGACAGGTAGTCTCCGTCCTTGAAGCTGTTGCTCGTTACGGTGAACGTCATGCCGGTGTCTCCCTGTCCTGATCCATTGCGACACCCTACGAACGTCATACGGGCTTCTGCAACCCCGCCCACCGTCCTGTCTCGCTTGCCATCTTGCCGCGTCTTGTCCCCTTCGGCACACTGATCGCCGGGGACTGTCGTGGCTGGGGCTATTCATGCGGCGAACCATCGCGCAGGCGGTGACGGTGCTCGGCGTGCTGATCGCCGGCAGCACACTGGGCGTGACGTTGAGCGGTTGCGCGGCGCGCGATCCCTATGTGACCGGCAGCGAAGGCGCAACGCGCGTCGGCGGGTGGCACGTCGCGCGCGGCGAGGACCGCGTCACGGGCCTGCCGATCTCAAGTTCGACTCTGACAGCCAGCGTCACGACGTCGACGCAGCACCTGATTGCGCGCAACGCCTTGCTGCAACTGCTGTGCTTCCAGAATGCGCCGGTTGTGCGCATCGCCTTTCACGATCGCGTCGGCTCCAACCGCAACTCGATGCTCGGATATCGGTTCGACGACCGGCCCGGCAAGGAGGCGGAAGCGCGCTTCCTGCGTTATTACAAAACCGTGGTGATCGAGGACCCTGACGAGGTCGCGGCCTTCGCCGAAGCGGTGACAAGCGCGCGTCAGCTCTATGTCCGCATCCGCTCGTTGAACAATCCACGCACCAGCGCCGAATTCACGCTTGCAGGTGGCGCCGAGGCGGTGAAGACCGCTTATGCCGGCTGCCCGGTGAAGCAAACAGCAAAACGCGCCGGCGGATGACCACCGGCGCGCTAGCGTTTCAGATGGGCTGTTGTCGCGCTACTGAACCTTGATGTTCAGCTCCTTCACCAGCCGGGCGTATTTCGCGGAGTCCGCCTGCGCCAGCTTGCCGAGATCCTGCGGCGTACCGCCGATCGGCTCCATCGACCCCTTGGTGAAGGCATCGACCAGACGCGGGTCCTTCAACGCCTTGTTGAATTCGCTGTTGAGCAGATCGACAATCTCCTTCGGCGTGCCCGCCGGCGCGAACGCCGCATACCATGCTTCCAGCACCAGCCCGTTGTAGCCGGACTGCTCCAGCGTCGGGATGTCCTGCAGCGTCGGCGAACGCTTCGCCGAGGTCTGACCGATGATCTTGATCGTACCGGCCTTGTGATGAGCGATCAGCGCGGTCGGCCCGAGGAAACAAGACTTCACATGGCCGGCGATCAGATCGTTCACCGCCTGGCCGGCACCGCGATACGGCACATGCTCCAGCGTGATGCCGGCCTCCTTGGCAAACCACGCACCGACCACATGCTGGTTCGAACCGACGCCGGAGGACGCGAAACCGACGCCGGGATGCTTCTTGGCGTTCTCGACGTATTCCTTCACCGATGCGACACCGAGCGTCGGATGCACGGCGAATGCCTGTGGCTGATGCCCCAGATCGCAAACCGGCATCAGTTCCTTGGTGTAGTCGTAGCTCAAGGACAAAATATGCGGCGCGCTTGCGGCGTTGTCGTTGGTGATCAAGATCGTATAGCCGTCCGGCGCGCTCTTCATCGCCGTATCCATGCCGATCGTGCCGCCCGCGCCGGTGCGGTTTTCCACCACCACCTGCTGGCCGAGATGGCGTGACAGCACCTCGCCGGTCTGGCGCGCGACAAAGTCGATGGCGCCGCCCGGTGCCAATGGCACGATGAAACGCACCGGCCGATCCGGCCATTTCGCCTGACCGATCGCCGGCATGGCCAGCGACGAGACACCGCCGCCCGCGAGCGCCGCAGCGCCCGCGCCTTTCAAAAATCCGCGCCGCCCAATGTTCACCGCTGCCTCCCTGTCCACGGTCTGTTTCGACCGTTGGTTAAGAGCGGTATCATGGCACAACCTGATCCGTCCGCCAGCGGAATCCAAGAGGCCTGCCGTTCATGCGGGCCATTGAACCGGAACGATCGCCGGCAGTTGTATTGGGCTTTACACTGGGCCTTGCCCACTCAACGGAGGCCGCCGATGAAGGCTGTCACGCGCTATCTGCTGCTCGCGGTTTTTCTGGTTGTCGTGCTCGGGGGCGGCACCCTGATCGGCCTCTTCAACTTGCCGGACGGCTGGTACGCAGCGCTGCGCAAACCGCCCTTCAATCCGCCGAACGGCGTGTTCGGACCGGTGTGGAGTGCGCTTTATGTCCTGATTGCCATCGCCGGCTGGCGCACATTCCTGCGGCGCGGCGACGGCACGGCAAAAGCATTGTGGGGCGTGCAGATGGCGCTGAACTTCCTGTGGTCGCCGGCGTTCTTCGGCCTGCACCGGCCGGAGCTGTCGCTCGCGGTCGTCGTGCTGTTGCTGATCGCGATCTGCGCCTTCATCGGCGAACGCTGGAGCAAGGACGCCGTCGCCGCATGGCTGTTCGTCCCCTATCTGCTCTGGGTCGCCTACGCCACGCTGCTCAACGGCGCGATCGTCATTCTCAACTAGCGTTTACTGATATTTGTCGCTGCGCTCGAGCAGCTCGATCGAGACGCCTTGCGGCCCGCGCAGGAACATCACGCGAATGCCGGGGCGCTGGGTAAACACATGCTTGGTGAACTCGGCACCCTTCGCCTTGAGCTCCTCGTAGACCGTGTCGATGTCGGTGACCGACAGACCGAAATGGTCGAGCCCCTGATACGGCGCCACCGGCGCAGCGGCAACGCCATCGCCCGGCGTCACCGCCATGATGAAAATCTTTTGCCCGCCGAGCTTGAGGTCGATCCGCGGCTTGCCCTGGCTCATCGACCGGATGATCTCGGCGCCGAGCATGCGCTCGAACCAGACGGCGGTCGCTTCCGGATCGGGGCTGCGCAGGTGGATATGGTCGAAGGTCAGTTGCATGGATCGTTCTCCCGGATTGCGCGGCTGTTTAGCACCAACCGGCGTCGTCTGCTCTGGGAAAAAGAACCTAATTATATACTCGACAAAGCACGTTGCAGGATTACTCCTATGTCTGACAGGGCGGCAACAATTTCAGAGGGGATGATAGCGGCGGGCATTGTTGCATTCGCGGAGTGGCGTGAGCGCAATGAGCGCGGCGCGGGCCTTACGAAAGCGGAGTTGGTTTCCGCGATATACGACGCAATGCTTCGTCGGAAGTAATGAACTCATCCGGGGTTGCCGTTGTGCGCAAGAATGGGAAAAGCATCTGATGCAAGGCATCGACCCTTAAGGCCACTTTAAGGATGGTCCCGTAGTCAGCTTTCCACTCAAAAGGGTGGTGCGGCTTCGACCAATTCGATACTCGGTCGGCCACGGGATTGCCAATTGTGCTGGAAGCCTTTTTGTCGCCCCACGTACCGTGAATGATTTTGTCGCGTAATTCTTGAACTTGTCGCGTTTCATTGATTGCGGCCAGCATTTTTGTCCGCCACGGCTCGATCACGTGAGTTTGTGCAAGTAACTCCCAAAAATCTATGCGAGCCGAAAATGACCAGGTCTTTCCGTATTCTTCCCGAACCTCTGGGGCGTCATGTGTCAGGCCAATAACAATGAGATTCATCCACTGTTCAATAGCGGCCCATTGGACGGCTACCATTCCTATGGCCCATAATTGTCTGTTGCTTGGTGCAACCTGAAACGAAAATTTCTTTCGAGCATTGTCGAACATGTCGAAATCCGATCAGGAACAAGTTTTCAAGAAAACTCTGCGGCGGATGCTGAATAGTCCAGCAGAGCCGCGCAAAGCGGCTACTACCGCGCGTTCGAAAAAGGCGCGGAAGCCGAAGTCGTCCTCCGATAAGAGGTAATTGCTATTCGAAGCGGGATGGCTCCAGCGCGCCTGCCGGGTAATACCCCGTGCACTCTTTGTTTTGATGAAAGTAGACGGTCCACACCTTCTCGCCATCATCTTGAGGCGCACATTTTGTGAGCGTCATAAGTGGTCCGCCAGATTTCAACTGAACAACGTCACCGACTTTGAACGTAGCCATATCAACCCCCGAGGCTCAGAAGCATGATGGATGCGCAAAGGTTGAAGCTATTAGAGCTTGCTACACAGGCGGGTGCAACCACCCCCTCTGCGACTTTGGCGCTTGCACGGGAGTTTGAGCAATTTGTTTGCGACCCATCACCGCACCCAGATTCGCTTAATTCTGCGCTTCTGAGGCTTGGTGCCGCGCCACTTGAGAAATCTTGCGGCGACGTACGCTAGATCAGGCTCAGTTAGTCGGACGATACGTCAGCCGCTTGCCGCCTGAATTGCGGATGGCAATGGCTGCACGTTCCCCATCGGTAAAGCCGAGGGCGGGACGGTGATTAAAGCGGAAGTCAAATTCCGCGAGATAGCGGTGCAGATGCTTTTCAGCGCAATGCTCATAGGTGCCGCGCATACCGCGCTTGAACACTGAGAAGTAGGTTTCAACGGTGTTCATGGTCACGTCGCCACGGGCGTATTCCTTGGCAGAGTGATTGACGGTTTCATGAGCGGCAAACTCTTTGCCGACCATGACGTAGAGGCGGCTTTCATCGGTCTGCAAACGGGTCTCGAGGGCGATGTTCTCGCGACGATGGCAGCAACGCTTGCGGCATCGGCCACAGCGGGGTGGAAAGAACGTACGCGGCCGTCACGCTCGACCAGCGAGATAACGGCACGTTTGCCGCCGGGGCCAACGCGACCGCCCTTGAGTATAGGGACGGCCCTTGCGCTGGGGCGAGACGCGGCGCTGCGCTTCGGGAACGTTGCCGAAATAGGTTTCGTCTGCTTCGACGATCTTGCCTTCGCCGCCCATGGGGCCGCGATCTGTGCTGGTATCGTCCATCATGAGCCGGATGCGATGGCACATGAACCAAGCAGTCTTGTAGGTAACACCTAGCGTTCTGTGAATCTGATGGGCGCTGGTGCCTTTCTTGCCTGCATTAAGCAGGAAGGTAGCAAGCAGCCACTTATTCAGGGGGATCTTGCTCCGCTCCATGACGGTGCCGACCGTCACGGTGAACTGCTCGCGGCAGGCGGCGCACTGATAGACGCCGGGGCGATGGGCCTTGCCCTTCAACTCGGTGATCTTGTCCTGTTCGACGTTCCCGCAATGAGGGTTGATCGGCGTCGGTGAACATGGGATCGGTGAGTTTCATAGCGCGCCCCTTTGATTTTCTGATTCTGGCGAATCGGGGGGCTGCTTTGTCAAGTATATAACTGGGAAAAAGAACCTAGGCCCCAGGGTACTTCAAGGCAACAGTGTGGCCCGGCGGTTCAGGCTCCGTTCACGCGATAAGGGGGAACCTGATCCGGTCGGACAGCGTTGATGGTTGGTTCGACGTCAACCAGTTCAAGGTGATGCCATGATGACCAAGACTCTGACAGTTCTCGCGGTCGCCGCGACCCTCGGAATCGCGGCCGTGGCCGCACCGCAACCTGCCGAAGCGCGCGGTCGCGGCGGCGCTGTTGCCGCGGGTATCATCGGCGGCCTGGCCGCCGGCGCGATCATCGGTGGGGCCGCCAACGGCGGCTACTACGGCTACGGTCCCGGCCCCGCTTACTACGGCTACGGTCCCGCGCCGGCCTATTACGGCGGCGGTTGCTACTGGCGCCGCGAGCGGGTGATCGATCCCTATGGATATGCTCACGTCCGCCGCGTGCGGGTCTGCTACTGACCTGCATGTCGACCTCCAAACGAAAGCCCGGTCTGCTCAGCAGGCCGGGCTTTTTGCTGGAATACCGGCCAGGCCGAGCTGTTCAGCCCTCGTTTATCCGGACCGGAGCATGCTGCGACGAGAGACGGAATCACGGCGCGAACCACCCGTCGGTTTTTGGCCTTAATGCTCGCTTAACACCCCGCCGCGATGATCCCGGGGGATATGAAACGAGGCACATCATGATGAAATCTATCGCGGTTGCCGCCACCGCCGCCGTGCTGCTGGCCGCCGTCTCGACGTCGGCCGATGCCCGCTGCCGCGGCTGCGCGGTCGGTGCCGGCGTGATCGGCGGCCTGGCTGCCGGCGCGATTATCGGCAGCGCCATTGCCAACAGCGGCCCGGCCTATCCGGCCCCGCCGCCGGCTTACTACGCGCCGCCACCGGCCTATGTGGTGGACGAACCGGTTTGCCGGATCGAGCGTCACCGCTACTGGGACGGCTACGGCTATCGCGTTCGTCGCGTCGAAGTCTGCGACTGACGCGCGAAGCGGCACGACATGTTCAGACGGCGGGCTTCGGCCCGCCGTTTGTTTTCCAGCGTGCGCCACGGATCGCCTGCAGCAG
>JAEWJH010000100.1 GCA_023386635.1 Pseudomonadota bacterium | reverse complement strand
GTCCTACCGGGGCAATGGTGGGCGGTGGCCGCGATGAGGCGGACGAACAAGCCGACCGAGACTACGGGTCACCCGGGCTGGTGCGCGCCGGATCGCTGCGGCCATTTGGTGCCTCCGTTGATGGCGCACATGGCCCGGCGCCACCGAGGACCGATGTTCCGGATCGGTGACGTCCGGTCGAGCGGAGCCGTCGTCACCTACCTCATCGGTGCTGACGCCCTGGCGCCGTTGGTCGCTGTGCACTCGTGGTGCCGGACGGGGAACGGCTGGGCGGAGTTGTCGCTGCCCCATGTGGCCGAACTGGTCGAGCATCTGCGCGGCCTGTTGGGGCAGGCAGGCGGCGACCGGGGAGTATGCGATGAGTGAGGGCCAGCCCACGACCGAGAGCACCCCGCCGTCGGTCACGCCGGCCGCATGCCCGGGATGGTGCCGGGGCTGCGGGCCGAACGACCCGATGCACCGCGGCCTCATCGCCACCATCGGCCGGGAGCGAACCGGTTGGGTCAGCCTTCAGCTACTCATCGACCGCTTCGCGCGCCGGGACCTGGCTGTCAAGCTCGACGCAACCCGCTACGGCGCGACGCAAACCGTGCTCCTCTCGGCGGCGCAGCTCGACCGGCTGATTGACGAGCTGGCGCGCGCCCGTGAGGAGATGCGGGCACCGGTCAGTCAGGGCCATCGGTCGGGGGAGGGGAAATGAACTCCGGCAGCCGTCGGGGCGTCGCCGTTCCTCGTACTCCTGGTCCTCGTCGTGGGCAGCCGCCGCGAGCAGCGGTGACGGTCCCTCCGGTTCCCGAGCGGCCAGCCGGCGGGACCACCTGGCAGACGTTGGAACGTCTAGGGGGTACGGTGACCGGTGTGCATGGCCGGGACTGGCGCCCACGCTACCTGCAACTCGCGGAGGAGTTGCGGGTAAAGATCATGGCCGGAGAGATGGCCCCGGGCACCCTCATGCCCAGCGAGACCGAGCTGGCCGATTCGTCCGGCCTCTCCCGCACCAGCGTCCGCAACGCCATCCGGCAGCTCCGGGAATGGGGCCTGGTCCGGGCCGAGCAGGGGCGCGGGACCTACGTCCGGGCGCCTCGGCAGCGGGTACGCCGTCGCAACAGCGAGAGGTACCAGTGGGAGAAGGACCGGGTCCTGCTCGACGAAGCCGAGCGGTTGAAGACCGGCGCGACCGAGCACGACACCGGCCTGACCGTCGACGACCTGAAGTTCCACGCCGAGTACTCCCGGGTGGAGGCGGATGCGGAGATGGCGGCGGCCTTGCAGGTCGAGCCGGGTACGCCGCTGCTGCGCCGCGTCTACTGGACCTCCTCTCGCCATGAGAGCGCGCCGCTGACCGTGTCGTACTCCTACCTGCCGTACGACCTGGTGGCCGCGAACCCAGACCTGCTCGACGAGAGCAAGGAACCATGGCCCGGCGGGACGCAGCACCAGCTCTACACGCTCGGCATCGAGCTGGACCGGATCGACGACGAGATCCGGGCGCGCCCGCCGTCCCCGGATGAGGCCGAGCTACTGGACATCGACCCGGGCGTCTCCGTGCTCACCGTGCGCAAGACCTCGGTCGACACCACAGGCCGGATCGTCGAGGTCGCCGACGTGGTGATGCCGGGTGACCGGACGGAGCTTGTCTACTCCCACAAACTCCAACGGTGGAAAACTTGACGCAGCTCGTCTCTGTCGTCACTCCGGTCCACGCGCCCAGCATCGAGCACCTGGCTGGCGCATACGAGTCGTTGGCCAAGCAGGAAATGCCGGCCGGGTGGGACTGGCAATGGCTCGTCCAGGAGGACGGACAGACCGGCGCCCTGGTCGACGCGCTGCCCGACGATCCCCGGATCAGTCTCGGCACCGGCCGTCCCGGCGGGCCTGGCGTCGCCCGTACCCTCGCCCTTTCCCGGGTCTCCGGTGACCTCATTAAGGTCCTGGACGCTGACGACCAGTTGACCCCCGGCGCGCTCGCCCGAGACATCGCCGCGTTCGACACGCACCCGCACATCGGCTGGACCACCTCACGGGTACTCGACCTGCTCCCCGACGGACCGACCGCCGGATGGGACAAGGACCCAGACGGCGGAGTCGTCGACTGCGGTGAGGTCCTGTCGTTCTGGCAAGCCAACGACTACCGCGCATCAGTGCACCCGGCGACTCTGTGCCTGCCGCCGGATCTCGTCTTCGCCCTGGGCGGCTGGATGGCGCTTCCCGCCTCCGAGGACACGGGGCTGCTGCTCGCCGCCAACGCCGTCAGCGCCGGCTACTTCACCCGGGAGTACGGGCTGCTCTACCGCAAGTGGCCCGGCCAGGTCACCAGCCAGGCCGCGCATCGCGAACCGGCCGAGCATCAGGCCCGAATGAGGATCATCGAGGCCAGAGCCAACACCCTGGCCTCGATGCTGCCGAACGGTCTCCCGCTCACTCCTCTGGCGTAGCCTCGTGCCCCGGCATGCCGTGGGTACGCCGCCGCTCCTTCATCTCCGCTTCGTAGATGTGTCGCCGGCCGCAGGCTAGCTTCTCCCGTGCGTCCCGCTCGATCTCCTGGAACGCCGCGTAGTAGCCGTCGTCGAACTCCTCCACGATCTGGAACGTCCAACGGCCGGGTAGGAGGTTGCGGCCCAACAGCTCGTGCTCGATCCGGTCGGCGACCTCGTCGTGGCCGGCCTCGCGGAGCAGCTTCACCACCCGATCGAGGGTGAGATCCGCGCCGCCAACGAGCTGGTGCGCCGAGTAAAGGTGACCGTGCACGCGGTGGATCGTCTCCAGCGCCTTGCTCAACTCACCCAACGCCTCGACCGTCCTGTCGTCTAGCCCTTGAGGCCTCGAATGCTCCTGGTCCACTGCTGAAACTTCTGGATGGGATGCCACGGCGTTGCCCGTACCCACATCCAGAAGTTTTAGCTATCCGACTTATAAGTTGCCCCTGAGACTGCTTGCCTCTAGGTCATCCGCGGTTGTCGTGGCAGTTCGCAGTACAGCCGATAGTCTTCACGGGAATGATGACCTGAATGCTGATCTTAATAACAATGACGATTACTGTTGTCATGAATCCCGTGGTGATAGTGACTATGGTTGAGTTGGGTGGGGTGTGAAAAATTAATAGAAGAATCGATTCCCAAAAGCTGTATATCTCTGGCATGGTAATAGCCTTTCTAGTAACTTGGTAATTCGAGGAGCGCTGGACGTCGCTGCGCCCATTGAATAGAGTAGCAGAAATGGCAATGAGGACAACCCTTCATTTAAGCGGCCGTACGCTATCCTGGGCGCAGAAATTAATTCCGGAGTAGGGAGATGGGGGGCTATTTAAATCCGAGGGCTCTAGTTCAATCGATTTGAAAATCTGTCCTTTCGCTATTAGGGGTGTCGGCAAGCGCGATTTTGTGGTTCATAATTAGGGCTAATAGGGCATCGCGGCTAACTTGTTGACTTGTCTGCCAAGTGCTGGCTACCTTGGAGCCTCAACTTGGCAGACATGTCAACAACCTGGAGGTTGAGCGATGGCTCTGCGTGGCGGTACGAGGTTCGCCGTGCGTTGCGAGGACGTCTTCCCGGCGGGATGCGCCCTGGTCCCCGAGTCCCTCGGTGAGGTCGAGGACTACGACGAGAAGACCGGCCGGCGCAGCCCGGCGAAGGACAAGCTGACCGGCCAGCGGGTGTGGCAGGTCCGCGTGATGGACCTGGACCCGGAACTCGGCAAGCGCTCCCGGGAAACGACGGTGAAGATCTCCGCCGACTACCAGCCGGTCCCGCCGACCGGGGCGCCGTTCGAGGCGGTGGAGTTCGAGGGCATGACGGTCACGCCGTACGTGACCAACAACAACCGGATGGCGTACTCGCTGCGCGCGACCGGCATGCGCGCTCCGGCGGGCGTGACCCCGAAGGCGGCGGCGTAGCCGCATCAGCTGGGGGCGGGGCTGTTAGGTCTTGGCGGACGGCAGCCCCGCCCTCTGTCTCTTCCCCTGCTCTGTCGAGAGAGGTAGTGACGTGTCCAAGCGTAGGCGTTCGCCTGCCCCGGCCCAGCCTCGGTGCGGCGTGTGTCAGTCCCGGTTCGACCCGGCCGGCGGTGCGGCTGATCGCTGCCCGCTCTGCGTCGGGCAGCTCGTTCTTCCCTTTCCTCCGGTCCGGGACTCGTCGGGTCGGTTCGTGTCGCTGCGGGGTGCGCGATGATGCGCCGGCCGCGTGGCGAGGTGGTGATGACGTCCGCCGGGGATCTGCTGGTGATCCGGCCGAAGCGGTTCGTCCTGCCTATGTGGGCTTCCGTGCTCGTCCTGGTGCTGCGCTGGCTCGCCCGGGGCTGCTGGTGGTGCCTGCGCCACCCGGCCACCGTCGGCCTGGTCGTGCTCGCCACCGTCCTCTACGCCGACTACGGCTGGGCGGGCCTGGTCGTGCCGCTGGTCCTGGCGTCGGTGGTGTCGGCCCTGTGGCGGTGGCGGGACGAAGCGTCCTGGTGGCGGTGGTGCGCCGGGCCGCTGCTCGGCCGGTTCCGTCAGGTCTTCGTCTACCGGCGGGCGTGGCGCGAGGCCATGACCCTGTGCGGCCTGGCCGAGACGTACGACCGTCGCGCCGTCCTACCCGAGCTGCTGCGCGTGCGCTCGGATCAGGCGCTCGACGTGTTGACCATCCGCATGGTCCGCGGGCAGACCCCGGCCGACTTCCAACAGGTCACGGCAAACCTCGCGTACGCCTTCGGCCGGCGGCACGCCCGGGTCTACTCCGAGCGGCCCGACGACCCGCCGACCCGTACCGGCTACTGGGCGCTGCTGCTGGGCTGGGTGGACCGGGTGCGGTTCCGGGACCGGCCGACTGTGGTCTACCTGGTACTCGTCCGCACCGACGCCCTGCGGCCGGTGGTGGCGCCGTTTGACGCCCCGGCCGTACCGGACCTCACCGCTCTACCGCTGGCGCGGCGGGAAGACCTGGGCACATGGTCCCTGCACC